>DASZLP010000164.1:0-9143 GCA_035552355.1 Bryobacteraceae bacterium
GGGCGTTCAGTCCGCAATGGTCGGCGGTTGCCACGCGCGATTATAACGGAATCTTCAGCGTGAACTTTTATTACAAACACCAGTTTCACTAGCCTGGGCTTCGCGTTGCCGCTTGCTGAACGCGCGGTTCAAAACAGCAGCCATCTTTTGAACCCGACCGTGAGGGAGCGGCAGGTAATGTTTTTCAGCATTCTCCCAGGGTTAGTGGCGCAACGAGCGCATGCCACGAAGCCGACACCAGGCATTGCCACCAATCAATCTCGTGAAAAATAATGGGTTTAGATGTCGGCCTTCGTAAGATCGATTTCGAAGCGATCGGTGCTGAAGGCGCCTTCAACATAGGCGACTCCGCTGCGGGAATGAACCTGGCCGGAGCGCGAAACCGGGTCGATCACCCACACCCATTCGACTCCGAATTGCAGGTATTCGCGGACCTTCTCCATCGTTTCGACTGCCGTGTCTTCCGGAGAGAGAATCTCGATGCAAAAGTAAGGGGGGAGAGTTACGATTCCGCGGCCTGGCTCGCCCTCCGGTTTCGCGGTCACCACGCACACATCGGGAACGCGAAATCGGCGCGTGCGCGTTTGTACACGCTGTTCCGGCACGGCGAAGAAACCCATCGTGCTGCAAACCGCCCACAACTCCCTGATCAGAAATCCCTGCATGGCGGCATGTTCCCAGGTGGGCATCGGACGTTGAATCAGCTTTCCTTCCACAAATTCAACGTCGTGCTCGAAATTCGAGCGAAGATACTGTTCGGCGCTGACCAGTTCGGCGACGGCCATGAATGTCTCCATAATAACTCCAGGAGCTATTCAGTCGGAATTTAACCCATTGACCCGATTACCCAAACGGGAGTAAGATGAACAAGGACCACAAAGGTCCACATTCGTGCTCAAGCTGACTAAAAAAGCCGATTACGGCCTGATCGCCCTTCGCCACCTGGCTTCCAGCCCTCAAGCGACGGCGAGCACCCGGGATATTGCGGACGCCTACCATCTGCCGGTCCCGCTGCTGGCCAAGGTTCTCCAGCTTTTGACCCGCGCGGGAATTCTGCGGTCGATTGCGGGTACCAACGGCGGCTACAGACTAGCGCGCGACCCTAAAAAGATCAGCGCCCTCGAAGTGGTCCGGGCCATCGACGGTCCGGTGATTCTGACGCACTGCTTCACCGAGCACGGCACTTGCGATCAGTCGGAAAACTGTACGGTGCGTGAACCTTTGCGGCGCGTTCATGAAGCGATACTTGAACTATTGAACCGCTTCACGATTACCGATCTGGCGGAATCGCCGGTCGCTGGTTTGAATCAGAGCGGGCAGCCGCTCCAGATCATGCCTCTGAATCTGGTGAGCAACAACCGGCATCAGGCACTGTAAACGGTATTTAGAATGAAGACGCCCATTTATCTCGACAATCACGCGACAACGCAGATGGACCCCCGCGTCCTGGATGCGATGCTGCCCTATTTCACCGAATACTTCGGCAACGCGGCCAGCCGCAATCATGAATTCGGGTGGGTCGCCGAGCAAGCTGTCGACAAAGCCCGCAAGCAGATCGCCGACCTTATCGGCGCATCCGCGCGCGAAATTATCTTCACCTCGGGTGCCACCGAATCGGACAATCTCGCGATCAAGGGCATCGCCGAGATGTATGCCGAAAAAGGCAATCACATCATCACCGCAGCGACCGAACATAAAGCTGTACTCGATACCTGCAAGAAGCTTGAGAAGCACGGCTACCGCGTGACCTACCTGCCGGTCAAAGGCGATGGGCTCATTGACCTTGACATGCTGCGCGAATCGATCACCGACAAGACGATTCTTGTAACGATCATGTACGGCAACAACGAAATCGGCGTCATCCAGCCCATCGCCGAGATCGGAAAGTTGTGCCGCGAGAAGGGCGTCATTTTCCACACGGACGGCGTGCAGGCGATCGGTAAGGTTCCGGTCGATGTCAACAAAGACAACATCGACATCATGTCGATTACAGCCCACAAGCTTTATGGACCCAAGGGCGTCGGGGCGCTCTACGTCCGCCGCAAGTCGCCGCGCGTGCAGTTGACGGCGCAGATGGATGGCGGCGGCCATGAGCGCGGCATGCGTTCCGGAACGCTGAACGTCCCCGGCATCGTCGGACTCGGCGAAGCCTGCGCGATTGCGCAGCGCGAGATGCCGGAAGAGTCGAAGCGCCTTCAATATCTGCGCGATAAGCTGCGGAACAAGCTTGAATCCGAGCTTGATGAGGTTTATCTCAACGGTTCCTGGGAGCACCGCCTCCCGCACAGCCTGAACCTGAGCTTCGCGTACGTCGAGGGCGAGTCGCTTCTCATGGGGATCAACGACGTAGCGGTTTCCAGCGGTTCGGCCTGCACTTCGGCAACGCTCGAACCGAGCTACGTCCTCAAGGCTCTCGGGCTGGGCGATGACATCGCCCACTCGTCCATCCGTTTCGGCATCGGCCGGTTCAACACCGAAGAAGAAATAGATTACGTCGCGGACAAACTGGTGAGCGTTGTTCGCAAGCTGCGTGAATTGTCGCCGCTCTATGAGATGGCGAAAGAAGGCATCGACCTGAGCAAGGTCCAATGGGCTACCGATTAGGAGAGATTCCAAATGGCATATTCCGATAAAGTTCTCGATCACTACAACAACCCGCGCAACGTCGGCTCGCTCGACAAAGGCGCGGAAAACGTCGGCACCGGGATGGTTGGCGCCCCGGAGTGCGGCGATGTAATGAAGCTGCAGATCCAAGTCAACGATGAGAGCGGCATCATTGAGCAGGCGAAGTTCAAGACGTTCGGCTGCGGCAGCGCCATCGCCAGTTCCTCGCTCGCCACTGAATGGCTCAAGGGCAAGACTGTCGACGAAGCGCTCGCCATCAAGAACACCGACATCGTAAACGAGTTGAGCCTGCCGCCCGTGAAGATCCACTGCTCGGTCCTCGCCGAGGATGCGATCAAGGCCGCCATCAGCGACTATCGCACCAAGCAGACGAAACGCGTTCCGTCGGAACAAACGGTGGCTTAAATGGAAACGGCCGTCGATCACGAGATAGCTGTCACGCCCAGGGCAGTTCAGAAGATCCGCGCCGCCTTCGAAAAGATGGGCGTGGCGGATCTGAAGAACGCCGGGCTGCGCCTCGGTGTTCTCGGCGGCGGCTGCTCCGGCCTTAGCTACCAGTTCAAGTTCGATACGAAGCCGCGGGTGACGGACAAGATCTTCGACTACGACGGAGTGCAGATCTTTGTGGACCCGAAGAGCATCCGATACCTGCACGGCATGACGCTCGATTACAAGGAGTCGCTCATGCAATCGGGCTTCGTATTCGAAAACCCGAACGCAAAGAAAAACTGCGGCTGCGGAACGTCTTTTTCCGCGTGACATACTTCGAAGTTTTTGAGATTCCACCGAGCCTCGCGCTCGACGCGCGGGATCTCGAAAAGCGCTTCTACGCCCTTAGCCGAAAGCTGCATCCGGATCTTCGACGTAATCCCGCGGAACGCGCCCAGGCTGAAGAAGCGACGGCCGTCCTGAACGATGCCTACAGAGTGTTGCGCGACCCGGTGGCGCGGGCCGAGTACGTGTTGAGGCTCGAAGGCTTCGATGTCGGCAAGCAGGACTCGAAGGATGTTCCGCCCGAGCTCCTCGAAGAGGTCTTCGAATTGAATATGGCGCTCGAAGAATTGCAGGCGGGCGATACCGATGCCCTGCCCCAGCTCGAATCGGCGCGGCAACGCTTCGCCGGGATGCGCGCCGAGCTGGATACAGAGTTGCAACGGAAGTTCGCGGAGTGGGATGAGGCAGCCGAGCGAGACCGGCTCGCCGAAGTTCGCGGCCTGCTGAACCGCCGCAAATACATTACGAACCTGATAGCGAAGACGAATGTTCCAGATTGAATTCGATAACGACAACGTCGTCGGAATCGACCTTGGTACGACCAACAGTCTTGTTGCATCGATGGAAGCTGCCCGCCCCGAAATCATCGCCGGCGAAGACGGCGACAAGCTCGTTCCCAGCGTCGTCTCGCTCACCCCCGAAGGCGATGTCATCGTGGGCAATCGCGCCCGCCAGGAGCTCATCGATCATCCGGACCGCACCATCTACTCCGTCAAGCGCCTCATGGGCCGCGGCATCGCGGACGTTCAGGACGAGCTCAAGCTCTTCCCTTTCCACATCGCGCCGGACAGCGAATCCATCATCCGCGTGCAGTTGGGTGAGCGCACGTTCACGCCGCCCGAAATCTCGGCGTTCATCCTCCGCCGGTTAAAGAAGAACGCCGAAGCAGCTCTCGACGCGCCGGTCACTAAAGCTGTCATCACCGTCCCCGCGTACTTCAACGACGCGCAGCGCCAGGCCACGCGCGACGCCGGACGCATCGCCGGTCTCGAAGTGCTGCGCCTCGTCAACGAGCCGACAGCCGCCGCCCTCGCCTACGGACTCGACAAGCGCCAGCAAGGCATCATCGCGGTCTACGACCTCGGCGGAGGCACGTTCGACATCTCGATCCTCAAGCTGCACGAAGGCATTTTCGAAGTGCTCGCGACCAACGGCGACACGCATCTCGGCGGCGATGACATCGACAACCGCCTCCTGCGCATCGCGCTGGAAGACATCCAGTCGGAATGGGGCGACGACCTTTCGCACACGGGCGAGGCCGTCCAGACACTTCGCCGCGACGTCATCCGCGCCAAGGAAGCGCTCTCTTTCCAGCCGGCGGCGAACATCGAATTCGACTGGCGCGGCAAACACTACCATCGCGAGATTACGCGCGAGCTTTTCGAGAACCTGATCAAGGACATCGTCGACCGGACGCTTGCTCCCTGCCGCGCGTGCATGAAGGATGCCGGCGTCACGCCCGAGCAGATCGACGAAGTCGTGCTCGTCGGCGGATCGACGCGCATCCCGATGGTGCGAAGCGCGGTTGAAGTGCTGTTCCGCGCGCGCCCACACACCGAGCTCAATCCGGACGAGGTCGTCGCCCTCGGTGCCGCCGTGCAGGCCGGCATCCTGTCAGGCTCCGTCGAAAATCAACTCCTGCTCGACGTCACGCCGCTCTCGCTTGGAATCGAAATCGCCGGCGGCCTCGCATCGAAGATTATTCACCGGAACTCGACGATTCCCGCCAGCGCCAGCGAGACCTTCACCACCGGTGTCGACGGGCAGACGAACGTGCTGATCCACGTCGTCCAGGGCGAACGCGAGATGGCGAAGGATTGCCGCAGCCTGCTCCGCTTTGACCTCAAGGACATCGCGCCGATGCCGGCCGGCATGCCGCGTATTGAGGTTCGCTTCCTGATCGACGCCAATGGCATCCTCAATGTCACCGCCAGGGATGCCCGCACAGGCAAAGAGCAATCGATCGACGTGCAGCCTTCCTATGGACTCACGCTCGAACAAACCGAGGCCATGATCGACGAGGCGATCGCGCATGGCGACGAGGATTTACAAGCTGCCCAGGTTGCCGGCGCGCGCGTGGAAGCCGACCGCATCCTGCTCGCGATTGAAAAGGCCCGGAAGAGTGAAGCCTGGGACGCCCTCGCCGACGACGAACGCAGCCAGATCACGGCGGCCATCCGCCAGTTGCAGACCGTGTATCACGGCGCGGACCATCACGCGATTACGGACGCGATCGCGGCCCTCAACGAGATCACCCGCGGGCTCGCCGAGAACATGATGAACGCCGCCGTCAACACCGCTCTCAAGGGGACTAAGGTGTGAGGCTTCCTCCGGTCAGGCCCGCCGCCCTCGACCTATTGAGTGCCGCGACTCCGACAAGCGCCGGCACCATTGCCGGAGCGGCAGGCATGAGTGCCCGCGCCACAATTTTGCAGGCTAATCGTGGTTTGAGCTGATTTCCTTCACCAGACTCGCCACAAACGACTTCGCATCGCCGAACAGCATCAGCGTTTTATCCATGTAATACAGCTCGTTGTCGATACCCGCGAACCCCGCGCTCATGCCGCGCTTGATGATCATGATCGTTCGCGATTTGTACGCATCCAGAATAGGCATCCCCGCGATCGGGCTCCCCGGATCGTTCAATGCCGCCGGGTTCACGATATCGTTCGCCCCGACGATCAGCGCTACGTCCGTCATGCCCATGTCACTGTTGATGTCTTCCATCTCGACCAGCTTGTCGTAGGGCACATCGGCTTCGGCCAGCAGCACATTCATGTGTCCAGGCATGCGTCCCGCGACAGGATGGATGGCAAACCGCACCTCGACCCCGCGCTTCGTCAGCACATCGTGCAACTCGCGGATCTTGTGCTGCGCCTGCGCCACCGCCATCCCGTAGCCGGGAATCACTACGACCGACCGCGCGTCCGCGAGAATCCCCGCCGCCTCTTCGGGAGTCGCCGAGCGCACGGGTCGCGCTTCCTTTCCACCGCCGGCGCTCGTCTGCAGTTGTCCGAACCCACCAAACAGCACGTTGGTAAACGAGCGGTTCATGGCCCGGCACATGATGATTGAGAGGATAAAGCCCGACGACCCATCAAGCGCGCCCGCGATGATCAGCAGCTTGTTGTCGAGCGCGAAGCCCATCGAGCACGCCGACAAGCCCGCGTAGGAATTCAGCAGCGCGATTACCGTCGGCATGTCGGCGCCGCCAATGGGAATGATCAGCAGGATGCCGAAAACGGCCGCCAGCGTCACGAAAATCGGAAACAGGAAGCTCGCTTCCGGGTGCACCACCAGATATCCGACGATGGCGGCGGCGACACCAAGCAGCGAAAGGTTGACGATATTTTGCCCTTTGAACGTGATCGGACGCGACGGCAGCATCTCGTTGAGCTTGCCGAACGCCATGACGCTGGCCGTCGTTGTCAGGAAGCCGAGCAGCATTTCGAGCCCGAGCGCGCCCATCTCGAAGCCGTGCGGCTTCTGCCGGTAATATTCCGCGGTTCCGATCAGCGCCGACGCCAGCGCGCCGCACGCCTGCGAGATCGCGGTTCTCTGCGGCACCTGGGTCATCGGCATCCATATCGCGATCGGTATCCCGATCGCCGAGCCGATCACCAGCCCCGCCACAATCCAGTCGTAGTTGACCACTTCATGCCGCAACAGAGTGCCCACTACAGCGAGCAGCATTCCCGCTTCGCCGGTCAGCACACCCCGCCGCGCAGTCGCGGGCGATGACATCCACATCAACGCCAGAATGAAGGAACCCGCCGCAATGATGTAAAGAAGCTGGTAAACGCCGAGCGTCATTTCCTGGCCGGCTCCCGCTTCTTAAACATCTTGAGCATGCGGTCGGTGATCAGGTATCCGCTGACCAGGTTGGTCGTCGCCGAAACCACCGCCACAAACCCAAGCACGCGCGAGAGCATCGAGGCATCCTTTTCGCCCGAGATCAGAATTGCGCCCACGACCGAGATCGACGCGATCGCGTTCGTCAGCGACATCAGCGGCGTGTGCAGCAGGGGCGAAACTTTGCGGATCAACTGGAAGCCGAGGAACGCCGCCAGCATGAAGACATACAAACCGAACTCTAAATTCAAGCGTTGACTCCTGCTTCCAGCAACTGACTCACTTTCGGATTCACAACCTTCCCTTCGTGCGTTACCAGCGTCCCGCGAATCACTTCGTCGTCGAGATTTATGGTGAGCGCGCCTTCTTTGTTGACCATGAGTTTCAGAAGATTGACGACATTGGTCCCATACATCTGGCTTGCGTGATAAGGCGCGCGCGAGGGCAGATTCACCGGACCGACGATTGTCACTCCCTGATGCACCACCGTGTGACCGGCCTGCGTCAGCTCGCAGTTACCGCCGCGTTCGGCCGCAAGGTCCACAATCACCGAACCCGGCAGCATCGCTTCGGCCATCTCTTTAGTAACAAGGATGGGCGCTTTCCGCCCCGGCACCGCCGCCGTGGTGATCACGATGTCCTGTTCGCGCAGCACCGCCGCGAGCAATTCGCGCTGGCGGCGATAATATGCTTCGTCCATTTGTTTGGCGTATCCGCCTTCGCCTTCGGCGCTTTCGATATCGAGGACCACGAACTTCGCCCCGAGGCTCTCGATCTGCTCGCGCACAGCGGAGCGCACGTCGTACGCGGATACCACGGCGCCCAGCCGCTTAGCCGTCGCGATAGCCTGCAAGCCCGCCACGCCCGCGCCCAGCACCAGCACCTTCGCCGGCGTCAGCGTACCGGCGGCGGTCATCATCATCGGCATCAGCTTCGGCAGCGTAACCGCGCCGATCAGCACCGCCTCATAACCCGCGATACTCGCCATGGAGGACAACGCATCCATCGCCTGCGCGCGCGTGATTCGCGGCACCATCTCCATCGCGAAAAACGACACGCCGCGCTGGGCGATTTCAGCTGTTTCGCGCAACGCGGTCATGGGCTCTCCGAAGCCGATCAGAATTTGCCCGGGCTTGAGCGCCGCGAGATCCGCGCCGCCGCCATCCGGATTCGCGCCGGGTGCGCGGGCCTGCACGACGACTGCGGCCTCTTCGAAAACCTGAGCGCGGGAGCCGAGCCGGACACCCCGCCGGGAATACTCTTCGTCCGGATATCCGGCGTCGAGACCGGCTCCGGCTTCCAGGATCACTTCGAGCTTTAACTTGATAAGGGCTTCACACGCGCGGGGCGTCATTGCGACGCGGCGCTCGCCCCCGAACGTCTCGCGCGGGACACCAACTGTTAGCGCTATGCGACACCTCCATGAAACCGTTCATCATATCAACCGACATGCTTTGGGCTCGACGAAGTCCAGAAAGACATCGACCCGATGAGTTCACGGGAACCGACGGTTATGGACTTGCCGGCCGTGGTACTCTACACGGTTCGGAGTTACGATTTGGAAATTACCGCAATACCCGTATCGACACCACGCTTGTCCGTCGATCGATTTCTCCCCGTCCTGTTGATTCTGTTCGCCGGAAGCGGCTGCTCAGCGCTCATCTACGAGGTCGCGTGGTATCAGATACTCCAGCTCGCACTCGGGTCGACAGCCGTTTCCCTTGGCATCCTTCTTGCGACCTTCATGGGCGGACTCTGCATCGGCAGCCTTGCCCTGCCGCGCATGCGCGTGACGCAGCATCATCCGCTCAAAGTGTACGCGGTGCTCGAATTCGGGATCGCGGTGCTCGGCGCGGGGGTGACGACGCTGATGCCACTCATCAGCCATGTGT
>DASZLP010000165.1:0-7757 GCA_035552355.1 Bryobacteraceae bacterium
GCGCGGCGGGCATGAGTGCCCGCGCCACAGTCAGTTTCGATTTGCGTCTATCGGTGTTCATGGATGCCTGCCATCGTTGTTCGCGTGATCGAGATGGCCCGGGTCCTGATTGTTTTCGTTGCAGACGTACTCGGTCATTTCCATGCCCGTCTCTATGGTAGTTACGCGATTCATGTGCCAGTGGCCCTGGTAGGTGCCCGGGTCATCGATATCGACTTCAATCTGCAAATTTCCGAAGTCGGGGCGGCGGAACTTCTCAACCAGATGCATCTGCTTGCTGTGCGGATGTCCCTGGCCGTCAATCCACGAAATATCGTTGAAGCCCATGGTGTCGACGACGAGCTGGTCGCCTTCCCAATGCGCGCGCGAGTCGCCGTAAAAAGTCGGCTTGAGGTTCTTCGGATGATCGCTGCCATCCACAAAGAACTGGCGATACATATGGGTGTTGCCCTCAAACAACATCAGCACGAGTTTGGGCGTCGAGAAAAGCGAAATGTGATAGGGCGGAATACGCGGCGGGCCGCCAGGAAGGCAGCGGGCCTCGAAGTCCTCGGCGAAGAGGTTTTTGGCGCGATCGGCTTGCACTTTCACCGCCCAGGGCAGCATCGGAGGCACACCCGTTGTGGGGGA
The DNA here is from genome assembly GCA_035552355.1 of Bryobacteraceae bacterium. Taxonomy (GTDB): domain Bacteria; phylum Acidobacteriota; class Terriglobia; order Bryobacterales; family Bryobacteraceae; genus BOG-234. The sequence continues at coordinate 631 of DASZLP010000165.1, forward strand.
GGAACCGGGTCCCGTAGACGTCACGTCGTTACCCTGGATCGTCTGCTGGCCGTTCCAGATGCCGCTGAAGTCTGGATGGCCGTCGCTCAAGAGGGGCACGGGTCCGCTGGGTCCGCGGCGCGGGGCGCCACGTCCACGGCCTCGGCCGGGTGCGGCAGGCGGAGCCGCGGCATCCTGCGGCGCGCCGAGCGCAACGACTCCCAGGGAAAGCAACCCAATCGCGGTTGCTGAAATAAACCACTTCTTCACGTTTGATTCTCCAGTTGCTTTTTGCTGACGCGCACGGACTCGCTTTTCGGCGGCCTATGCGCTTCCAGACGGAAAAACGCAGCGACCACATCAGGTGCGGCCGCTGCGATCTTCGGAACGGTTTCCAATCTACTGATCGGCGGTGGGAGCCGACGAACCCGCGAATACTTTGCGGCCATCCGGCAGAGAGACGCGGCGGGCGTTGGCACTGAAAGAACCGTCTTTGGCGCGCGATCCTTCGACAGTAACCTGATCGCCTTCCTTCAGCGAATTCTTCCGCCACCCCTGCTTCAGCAGCACGGGGATGGCGCCGAGCTCGAAGTTCCAGTTCGTAACCTTCCCGTCGGCGGACTTAACGTCCACATAGAAGCGAGCGTGGGGGTTCATCCACTCCACTTTGGTGACCGTGCCGGTGATTGTGACGGGTTTGTTCGCATCGTACTCGGCGGCGAAGGAATGGTGCGCCATGGCTGGGACGGCCGCTCCGAGCAGACTCAGCCCGGCGATCAGGACACCTGCGTACTTTTTCATCAAAAACCTCCCAAAACCGTAAACAGCCGGATTCGTGGACACACCACGACGGCTGCGGTCATATTACTGCACCACGAGACGTTCCGCAATCGCCCGATTGGATCAGGTGCCTGCACGGCCCGCTGGATGTCGGCGGCACCTCAGGCAGCTACCGGAGCGCGCCGTGTATCACGGCAGCGCGAAGGCATAGAGCGACGGACCGCCCGCGACCAGCACGTACTGCTTACCATCGAGCTCATACGTGATCGGTGCGTTCTCCATGTGGCCGATGTCCTGATGCCACAGTGTCGCGCCGTCCCTGGTCCGAAGAGCCATCACGCTCGTCCGGTTGTCGCCGCTGATCGTCACACCCGTGTCTGTTGTCAGCACGCCCGCTGTTCCGGCGCCATCGCCGATCGGATGGTTCCAAACGATCCTGCCTGTGTGGTAATCGATCGCTCGGAGAAACGACTTGCCCGCGATGTTGTAGTCCGCGCCGGCCCAACCGTATCCGCCGTGCTCCGGCTTGAAAAAGTAAATGCCATAGCCATCCTGCGCGCTGACGAGGAAAAGGCCTGTTTGCGGGTCGAAGCTGGGCGGCCGGAAATTAGTCGCGCCGGATTCCATCGGCGCCACCAGTACGCCATCGCGCGATGGCTCCTTGGCCGCATTGGGAATCGGACGTCCCAATGAATCGATCCCTTTGGACCAATTAACCGTCGCGAACGGCGCGGTCAGCAGATTTTTTCCGGTAGTGCGGTCGAGGACGAAGAAGTAGCCGTTGCGTGACGCCTGCATCAGCATCTTTCGGGGCTGACCGCCGAAGTCCGCATCCACGAGCACGGGGATTTCATTGGCGTCCCAGTCGTGCGTATCGTGCGGAGAAACCTGGAAGCCCCACACGAGCTTGCCCGTTTCCGGATTCAACGCCACGATGCTGCAGGTCCACGGATTGTCCCCCGGCCGCGCGGCGCCATTCAGGACGGGAGTGGGATTGCCTGTGCCGACGAATACGAGATTGAGAACCGGGTCGTACGTGCCGGTCGTCCACATCTGTCCGCCCGTGGCTCCGCCACTGTCAGGATTCGCGCCGCCGCTCTTCGAATCGGGCGTTCCCGCGGGCGGAGTGCTGTAGAAAGTCCATTGCAGTTTGCCGGTATCGGCGTCGATGGACTTCAACTGTCCCGGCACATTATCGAAGTCGCCGGAAACGCCGACGAGCACGTGATTCCCCACCACAAGCGGAGCGTTGGTCGACCAATAACCCTTGTTCGAGTCAGCGACGATCACGTCCCATTTCTTCCTGCCGTCTTCGGCATTGAAGGCGATCAGGTGGCAATCGGGTGTGGTCAGATAGACCGTGTTTTTGTAGACGGCCGCGCCCCGGTGACCAATGTGGAAAGCATTGTTGGCCGGGTGCCGATAGTGCCAGCGCTGCTTGCCGGTGCGGGCGTCGATGGCCCAGAGATTATCGGGAGTCGTCAGGTAGAGCACGCCGTCCACAAGAATCGGCGAGGCTTTGATTGCCTGGTTCTGGCCCGTCGGGAAGGTCCAGGCGAGCGCGAGGCGGGCGACGTTGTCCGGAGTGATTTGCGTAAGCCGGCTGTGGCGCTGGCCGTTGTACTCGCCATGATAGGTGAGCCACGCATCTGGCGGCGGATGCAGCAGCTTGTTCGCGTCAACGGTCTGGGCCGCCGCGATGGCAATGCTCAGCGCCGGGAGCACGAGAATGCGCGCGCGTCTCATTTCAGCGTCTCGAGATACGCATACACGTTGTGGATTTCGGCGTCGGTGTATTTTCCAAGCTGCGTGAAATGCGCCGACATTGGGTCATCGATCTTCACCTTCACGGCGTCTTTCGAGTAAGTCTGGCGCGCGCCTTGCGGATCGAGAACTACTACGCTGAATTCGTCTTCGGCCGCGAGCGGTCCGGTGATGGTTTGGCCCGACGCGAGGGTGACGGTTGCATTCGGCCGCCCTGGGGCCGGCCTGCCGGATGGATATAACATGCGCTCGAGCAGGGTCAACGCGTCGTAACGCATCGCTATGCCCGCCAGATCGCCGGTTGCCGAATGACATCCGGAGCATCCTCCGGCTCCGTTGAAGTAGCCGCGTCCATCGGCGGCGTTGCCGGTGGCGAGGTCCGCGGCATCTACGGAGCGGCGGCCGCCGCTGAGCGTCGCGAATTTACTTGCCTGCGTGTGGATGAAAGCGACGATGCTCGTGAGCTCCGCGTCAGAGACCCTGAAAGCAGGCATGCCCACATCGGGACGCCCGGCGCGGACCAGCGGACCGATCTTGTCGCCGCGGATGTCGGAGGCGACCAGTTCAGAGCGGGTCAGGTCGGGTCCGGACTCGCCCCCCGCGGCGTCGCGACCGTGGCAAAAGCCGCATTGCGAGACGAAGCGGAGCTCGCCGGCCTGGACTTGCGCGGCGGGATAAGGCTCGGTGGTCGCTTGTTTAGGGTGCGGACGGGCCGCGGGGCTTTGGCCCGGATCGGGCGGTGCGGCTTTTTTCGCGGCGGCGGCTTTCGGGGCTTGAGCCAGTACAAAACCGGCGATGAACATCGCGGCGCAAATGATCGCGAGAGCCTGCTTTGCGGACATGCGGCGTGAAGGAATCATCGTATCTCAGGCGCCGAACGTGGCATTGCAGCGAAATCCAATCCGCGGGCATGAGTGCCCGCGCCACAAGCTAAGGCCGTGGCAGCGCGCAGACGAAGTTCGCCGCGTCATCCGTGCTTCCGGAGCCTGTCCACTGCGCTTCGCGCGGGTATGGGCACAACGGGCGCGTTCGGTCGACAGCGCCATTGGACTGGTGTGAGGCGATGACTCGTTCGGGCGCGAGGCCTTTGGTGGTCCACTCGTCGAGAGATTCGAGCATGTCGAAATTCGTCGCGCCCGGGCCTCCCTGGCAATGCCACATGCCCGGCACCATGAAGAGGCGATAGAACGCGACTGTGTTTTGCAAACCGTGCACGTCGCCGCCCTGCGCCGTCACGACGCTCTCGTAATAGTTGATGCTGTTGAGCGGCGTGATGTCGGGGTCGCTCCAGCCGTGGTACTGAATCAGCTTTCCGCCGCGCGCAGTGAAACCGCTGAGGTCCGGATTGACGGCGTTGAAGAGAGCGCCGAGCTTCGCATCCGTGTAGTCGACATCGTTGTCGAAACCGTCGGCGGCGGTGAAGCGGAATGTTTTGTAATCCCAGTTGGGGTCGTCGAAAACGAAGAAGCGGAAGAACGGCGCGCCGAGCGCAGTGTGACGTCCGGCGCCGGGCGCGTTGCCGGTGATGTAGCTCGCCCACCCGCCCGTTCCGGCTTCGCCGCCGGGAACGAGCCCTGGATAAATGACCTGGCCTTCGGGTGTGCGGAGTCCGGACCAGATCTTTTCGACTGCCGTCACCTGCGCCGTCGTGAGGCATTGCGACGTATCCGAGCCTTTGCAGAGCAGCGTGGCGGGATTGAACCTGCAGCGGCGCGGATCGTTCAGCACGCCGTCTTTCACCCCATCGAGCGCGTCGCATTGTTCGTTGACCGCGTCCGCGAGAATCTTCACTTTGGCGGCGGGGAGGTAGCCGTCGCCATCGACGGCCAGCGCATTCCAGAGGTGTCCGCCGATGTAGTGGTGGGTCCAGTTGTTGGCGGGATCGCCGGCGACGATGCCGTCAAAGTCGGCCGGATAGCGCTGGGCTTCGACGAGTGCTTCATGGCCGCCCTGCGAACAACCGTTGAAATAGGCGTGCGCGGGCGGCGCGTTGTAGAACGCGCTGAGGATCAGCTTGTCGGCTTCGGCCATCAGATGCGTGCCGCGGTCGGCGAAGTTGACGATGCGTTCGTAATTGCCGAGCGCCCATGCGCCGTCGGTGGTGGAAGTGCCCTGATGGCCCGTGTCCGTGCTGCTCGACGCATAGCCCTGTTGCAACGGCTTGACCATGGCGGCATAGCCGATCGAGCCCGCCAGTCCGCCATTGCCGACGGCGACGAGCTTCTGGTTCCAGCGGCGAGGCATCCATAATTCCATGCGGACTTCTTTACCGATAGTGATGGCAGCGCGGCAGAACTCGGGAACTTGTACCACTGCCGCGTTCGCGCCGCCGGGGAGCTTGAATGAACCCGGGGGGACCGGGACGGCGGATGTGACTGTGAGGCCGCGAATCGCGAGTGACGTAAGGCGCTCGCAGGATTGCTGCGCCCACGCTGGTGAGAAGGCAGACAGGGTGAGGGCGGCGAGGAAGAGGCGGCGTCCGGTCATATGCACTCCGGCTGTTCAGCGTATCAGGAAATCGGAGCTTGAGACTCGGCGAATGCCCAGCGATCCCCCAGCCAGAAGTTCACCATGCCGCAGCAGACAATCGCGACAACGCTGGAGACGAGCACGGGCAGGTGCCGGGCTTGTACCAGGAGCCGCATCAGGGCGAAGTTTCCACCGAGAGAAATCAGCCCGTTCGAGAGATGAAAACGCAGGAGCTGCCGGGTGCGGCGCTCGCCGCCGCGGTCCGCCCATGTGAGGCGCGTATGCCAGAGAAAGTTGTGCAGCAGGGCCAGCTCGACGGCTCCGGCGGAGGTGGACAGATAGTGCGCGGGCGCCAATCGGTCGAGGAGCGCAAGGACGCTAAGTTGCACGGCCGTTCCCAGGGCGCCGACGAAGTTAAACGTCATCCAGCGGATGAAGATGTTCATGCCAGTGGCTCTTCCCGGTACAACTGGGCTGTGTGGCGCAGCGCAACAAAGATCGCGGTGCCGAACATGCATGCCGCGGCGATGGTTCCGGCCAGGTCGAAGAGCAGCATCCGGTAGCCGAAGACTGTCGAGCATGGACTGTGCAGCAGGGCGAGGTTCCCGACGATGAGCAGGATGCGGATCTCGGTCGGTCCGAAGATTCCCTGGGAAAGTTCGAAGCGGGAGAGCGTGTAGGTCGCGAGGTAGCTCTCGCTCGACAACAGCAGGAAGGCGATCAGCATGGCGATGGCTGTCTGCCAGTGCAGGAAGCCGGAGCAGGCGAGTCCGCCCATGAGGGCGAGGGAGCCGAAGATATCCACGAGGTGGTCGACATAGAAGCCGTAGCGCGGGCGGGTCTGGCGGCGGACGCGGGCGAGCGTGCCGTCCATGCTGTCGCCGAACCAATTAAGGATCAGGCAGAGGATGACCAGCCAGAGCGCGTTCGGTTCGTAACGAGAAAGGGCATAGGCGGCGCCGGCGCCGATCTGGGCGGCGAGTCCGGCGACGGTGAGCTGGTCGGAGGTGAGCCAGTGGGGCGCGCGTGCCGCCATCCATTCGAGGGCGCGCTTCTCGACGGAGGCGGTGAGCGACCGGTTGACGCGCTGGGCCGGGTGGAAGGCGTGGGCCGGGTGAAAGGTGTGGGTCGGGTGGAAGCTGTGGGTCGATGCGAGCGGCAAGTTCATGTAGAGAATTTCGCCCGAAACCAGCCGGCAGGCAATGCAACCAACCTCACGCAGCCAGAATTGATTCTCACGGCGCAAGTGATTGGAGGCATTGCTCTTTCCCCGCGGTTTACACTGAAAGCCGGTGAGCGAGTATCTCAACACCTTCTGGCGGTGGGCCGATTTGACCGGGATGCCGTCGGCTATCCATTGGTCCTGTATCCGGCTCGGGAGAAAGTTTGGTATGAAAGAGCCCGCAACCTGGCGCGTCCGCCCTCGCCAGGTTTCACATCCTTTGACAGTGCGCCTTCGCGGCAGCAGCGATTCCGACTGCTTCCATCAGATATTCGTGGGTGAAGAGTATGCCGCGGTGCGGAATCTTCCGAACGTCCGGCTGGTTCTCGACCTCGGGGCGAATGCCGGCTTTGCTTCCGCGTACTTCCTGAACTGCTTTCCCGATTGTCAGGTGGTCGCCGTCGAGCCCGATGATGAAAACGCGGCGATCTGTGAGAGTAATCTGCGGACCTATGGCAAGCGCGCGCGGGTTTTGCGCGGAGCCGCATGGTCCGAATGCACGCGCCTGCGGCTCCGCAACGATTTTGGCGACGGGCGCTCCTGGGCTCTTCAGGCCGCGCCGGCTGAGGACGGCGCCGGCGCAATCCAGGCCTGGGACGTGGCAACCATCATTGAAATGACGGGCCTCTCGGCAGTCGACCTGCTGAAGGTTGACATTGAGAAAGGGGAGCTGGCTGTGTTTGACAAATCCGCGCGCCACTGGCTTCCGCGAATACGAAACATCTGCATCGAACTGCACGATCCGGAGTGCAGAAACGTTTTCTTTCGCGCGCTGGCGGACTTCTACTACGAACTGGAGTGCTCGGGCGAGTATACAATCTGCCGGAATCTCCGCCCGCGCTGACTGCATTTTTCGCAGCGATGCGAGCAACAGGCGCCGGCTTCAGGACGTCGCAGAAACGCTGGAAATATC
>DASZLP010000166.1:0-14739 GCA_035552355.1 Bryobacteraceae bacterium
GCGAGCGCCCCCAGCACCAGCGTCAGCAGCGTGCCGCGTATACCCAGGAACGTCCCGACCATTGCCAGCATCTTGACGTCGCCGAGTCCCAGGCCTTCCTTGTGGCGGAACTTCTCGAAAAGCCAGCCGCCCAGCCAGATACTGCCCGCCGGAACGAGCGCGCCGAGCAGTGCTTCGCCGAGCATGGCGGTGTGCGGCCCCGGCGCCTTTCCGAGCAAACTCGCGATGGCGCGGAACGTGGAATCCGGCACGGGAATGAACCAGGCGAGCCCGAGACCGATCACGGCGCCGCCGATGGTGAATTCGTCGGGCAGCAGAAGCGTTTCCAGATCCGTGAAGATCAGGGCGATCACAATCGCCCCGAAGATGCAGTATTTCGCGGCTTCGGGGCTGAGCCCGAACCGATGAACGGAGAACGCAAACGCACCCGCAGTGGCCAGTTCGACAAAAAGATAGCGCCAGTGAATCGAGGTCCCGCACGCGCGGCAGCGCCCACGCAGCATCACGTAACTGAGCACCGGGATGTTGTCGTACCACGCGATCGTCTTTCCGCAGGCGACGCACGCCGAGCGCGGACGCACCACTGAAAGATCGCGCGGCCAGCGATGGATGCAGACGTTCAGGAAACTGCCGATGAGCAGTCCGAAGAGGCCCGCAAGGAATTCAATCATGCGTCAGCACCTGGCCATAGGCCGCGATCGTCGACTCGATCATCTGCTCTTCGGTGAACCGTGCCGTCACGGTCTCGCGCGCCGCATGTCCGAGCGCGGGCTCGATGCGGGCGAGCGCCGCCGCCACGGCCGCCGCGTCGTTCTCGATAAGAATGCCGTTTACGCCATCCTCGATCACTTCCGGAATCCCCCCCACTCGGCTCGCGATCACCGTCACGCCATGCGCCATGCCGAGGAGAATACCGGAGCCGAGACCTTCCGATTGCGTCAGATAAACGAGCGCGCGGGCCCGCGGCAGATCCTGCTCGAGGTTCTCGGATCTTCGCAAAACAACGCCGGCCTGCTCGGCGGCCTCCTCAGCAAGAGCCATTCCCTTCAGGGGGTCTTCGCTGTATGGCGTGAGGATCGCGTCCCCATGCGCGGGCGCCGGCGGCACTCGCACGCCGTCGTGGACAACCACGATTCTTCCTTCTTCCACGCCGGCACGCATCAGCTCTTCAGCCACATGGCGCGACACCGCCAGAAAAAGACGGGCTCGCCCGTATTTCCAGCGCGAGAGTGCGGAGCTTCCGCTCGGAAAGGCGACGCGCCGCGAAACCACGAGCGGCGCGCGCGCCGCCAGCGCCGCCAGCGTGTGGCTGCGCGCGTCATGCGCGTGGACCGCATGGCAGCCGCGCGACGACGCCCGCACCGATAACAGGGAAAGCGCGCCGCAGGGCAATTGCGCGCGCAGGGCGGCCGCCAGAAGGGGCGACTCATCGCGCGCCAGCAGAAACGATTCATGGCCTCGTGCGATGAGCCCGCGATGCAGCCGCAGCGCCTGCCATTGTCCGCCGCGCATTTCCCGCCCGCTATCGAGATGGAGAATTTTCACGGGCTTTGGCGTACTTCAGAAACGTGTAGAGCGCGGCCATGCGGGCGATCATAAATCCTTCGCGGCCGTCGAGGAATCCGCGCCGGAGCACATAGGTTTTGAAGAAAGTCCAGGGAGGATCGATAATCAGATGCCCCAGCGAGGCCGTTTTTTTTCGCGCCACGATCTCCTGGGCAGCGAGCGACGTGTAGCGGTCGAGCGTGCGCCGGTGTTCGTCAAGCGACGCGCAGGTGTAATGCAGAAGGTTGCCGTCGAACTCGCCGGCCGCGCCTTCGAGGCGAACGCTCTCGTGCACGTAATCGCCGGCCCACTGTGCTTTGGCGCGGTGATAAAGACGCACTTTGCGGTCGGGATACCAGCCGCCGTGGCGAATCCAGCGGCCGAGATATTGCGCGAGGCGCGGAAACGAGTATCCGTCGAAGCGCGGACCGTTTTCTTTCAGCGCCGTGATCTCGGCGCCCAGCTCGGGGGTAACCGCCTCATCCGCGTCGAGCGAAAGAATCCAGTCATTCGCGGCCGCTGCCGCTGCGAAGTTCTTCTGCGCCGCGTAGCCGCGCCATGGCTCCTCGATGACGCGCGCGCCCATTTTGGCGGCGATCTGGCGCGTCGCGTCCATCGAGCCGCTGTCGACGACCACGATCTCGTCCGCGCAGTCCAGGCTGGCGATCGCGCGGGCGATATTTCGCTCTTCGTTCAGAGTGACGATCGTCGCGCTGATCTTCATTGCTTCAGGTGATCACCGGCACGATCGAAAAACACAGGACAAACACGACCAAAGCCAGGACGCCCAGCCGGACCCTCTGCGGTCCGATATCCGTCTGATCGAAGACCGGCGGATGATTGCGCGCGAAAAGAAAAACCAGAGCCGCCCAGAGCCACCAGTTATGGGACACGAAGCCCATCAGCACGAGCGCCCCGAGGAAAGTCCACGTGATCCATTTGTGCGCTTTTCCGGCCAGCGCGTAGACAATGTGCCCGCCATCGAGTTGGCCGACCGGCTGCAGGTTGAGCGCGGTCGCGAACATCCCGACCCACGCCGCGCGCGCCACCGGATGCAGATAAATGTCGTCGGGACGCACGCCTGGAAATATGGCGGCCCGCAGCAGCCATTCGAGCGCCGGCGCGCTTTGCTGTATGGCGCCCTGATGATTGATGCCGGGAATCACTTTCGAAAACGCCAGTCCCACGCCGAGCGCCGGCACCAGAAAGATGAACCCAGCCAGCGGCCCCGCGATTCCGATATCGAAAAGAACGCGCTTGCTGAGCACCGCCGAGCGAATCCGTATGAAAGCGCCCAGCGTTCCCGTGAACGGCATCGGCGCCGGCAGGAAATAGGGCAGCGTCGCATCGACGTCGTAGTAGACGCAGGCGACATAGTGTCCCAGTTCGTGCGCCATCAGTATGGTCAGCAGCGTCAGCGAGAAGGGCAGTCCGGCGAAGAAGAGCCGCGGACTTGCGAGCACGGCCGAGAAGATGTCGAACGCGCGGTCGAAATCGAAAAACGGCAGATTGTGGTCGAAATTGTACTGCATGTGCGCGCCGACAAGCGTGGTGGTGAACAGCGTCAGCATAAACAACAGCACATGGAGCCAAAGGCGGGGCGCGACTATCGGATGAATGCGCGCGCCCGGCGCCGCAAAGCGCGAGGGCTCGACAACACGATCGGCGACATGATGACCGACCGTATCCGCGGCTTCGATTGGCTTTTCCGGAAACACAAAGCGAGCGGCCCGCGGCGCTTCGGCGGACCTGGTTTTACTGTAACGCGTCTCTGCTGACAGGCCTACTGCAGGGTCTGGAGCTCTTTGCCCGGTTTGAAGCGTACGGCCTTGCCGGGAGGAATCGAGACTTCCGCGCCGGTCCGCGGATTCCGGCCGATGCCGGTCTTGCGGGGTTTCACGGTAAAGACGCCGAAGCCGCGCAGTTCGATGCGGTCCCCCTGTTCGAGTGCGCGCTTCATCTTTTCGAATACCGTCTCGACGGCCATTTCCGCCTTTGTCTTGGTGATGCCGGTTCTGGCGACAACTTCGTTAATGATGTCGAGCTTGATCAAATACGCCTCCGAATACCTGTGTCAAACCGATGATAGAATTAGGGTTATCTCGATGTCAAGCAAGGCGGATCCGGTGAATGCCGATTCGGCAACCCGGCAACCGATCGACACCTCGCTCTTCCGCCGCACCTGCGCTCATTTTGCGACCGGCATTACAGTTGTCACCACGCTCGACCTCCACGGCCATCCGCACGGCATGACGGTGAACTCGTTCTCCTCGGTTTCGCTCGAGCCGCCGCTCGTGCTGGTCAGCATCGATTTGCGGAACGCCATCCTCGGGCATTTCATCTCGACCTCCTGGTTTGCCATCAACGTCCTCGGCGAGCACCAGGAACATCTCTCCCGCCGTTTTTCGAGCGCTTCGGAAAACCGGTTTGTCGACGTCGACTGGCGGCGCGGAATGGCAGGCACGCCTTTGCTGGATGGGGTCCTCGCCCAGCTCGAATGTTCGGTTGTGAAAACGTTCGAAGGCGGCGACCATACAATCCTGATCGGCGAGGTGCGCCGGGCCGCGTATCGCGAAGGCAAGCCGCTTATTTACTTCGACAGCGCATACCGCACCCTGGCCGAATAACCCGCGTGGCGCGGCTGTTCTATCATGATCGATTACGAATATGGACCCGATCTCCCAGTATCGACAGTGGAAACAGCAAGGCGAGGAACTGCGCAGCCACGCCAAGCAGGCGATGGAATCGCGATTCCGCGAACTGCTCTCGGAAGCCGCGCGGATCGCTGAAGACTACAAGAGCGATTTCGGCGCGCCCCTGAAGGCGCCCCCGGGGATCACAGCGTTCCGGTACAAGCCCGCGGCGGGAAAGACGAAGAAGGCCGCGAAGAAATCCGGACCTCCGGCGCCGGCCCCCAAAGCAGATCCGAAATCAGCCGCTCTCGAGAAGCGCCGCGCGCAGATTCAGAAAAAGATCGAAGAAGCGAAAGGCGCCGGAAAACCGACGAAAAATCTCGAAGACAAACTCTACGAAGTGGAAGACGAGATTCGCCTCTCCATGCAGGCGGCGTGATGGGGAAGTTTTTCCGGGGCGCTCTTTTGTTCCTGATCGCCTGCGCGGCATTCGCGGGCGATCTTCCCAACGGACTCTACGCCATCTTCACAACTTCGAAAGGCGCGATCACCGCGAAGCTCGACGAGAAATATACGCCGATCGCGGTGGCGAATTTCGTCGGACTGGCGATGGGCACGCGCGCCTGGAAGGACCCGAAGACCGGCATGATGGTGAAACGGCCGATGTACGACAACATCACGTTCCACCGCGTGATCCACGACGAGATGATTCAGTCGGGCGACCCGACCGGCACGAGCGGGCACAACTGCGGCTTCACCATTCCCGATGAAATTCTGATTGGAAAGACGTTCAACCGCCCGGGGCGGCTGGCCGTGGCGAATGCGGGTCAGCCGAACACGGGCGCGTGCCAGTTCTTTATCACGACGGGGGCGGTGTCGCGCTGGGACAACCAGTACACGATCTTCGGCGATGTGGTCAGTAGCATGCCAGTGGTGATGGAGATCAACCATGCGAAACTGCACGGCGATAAACCGGACGAGCCCGTGAAGCTGATCACCGTACGGATTCAGCGCGTGGGTCCGCCGCCTGCAGTGAAAAGGAAATGATAGCTGTCAGCTTACGGCGTGGCGCGGGCGCTCTCGTCTGGCACGAGTGCCCGCGCCACGAGGCGCTCGCACTTGATCATTGCGCCGCGACTGTCAGGTAGGCGTTCGCCTGCGTTTCTCCATTACCCAGCAGCGCGACTACCAGATCGTCTCCCACCGCCGCGCCTTTCGGAACGACGACATTGAACTGATAAACGCCGGGCCCGACGACCGCCGCATAGAGAACCTGCGCGACAATACCGTCGATCACAATCGTCGGCTGAGCCGGCACGATAAGAGGCGGTGAAATGACCTGGCCATTCGGAAGTGCGGGCGAGGTCTGCCCGAAGCCGGTCCCCACGATGACGATTTCCTCGCCCTGCTTCGCGGCGGTTGTGGTAACTCCCGTCAGCAGTGCCGCCGGCCCGATGAGAGAGTAGTCTCCGTGCGCGGCGAAGACGTAGTCTGTTCCGTTTTTTGCGCCAAGCAGAAAGAATGCCGGCGCCACGAGATTGACGGGAACGCTGACGGACGCGCTCGGAAGCCCATTATTGGTGACGACGATCTGCGCCGTGCCCGGCTGAATATCCGCCGGAACCAGGAAGTTGATCTGCGTATTGCTCACGAAGTTGATCGGGGCGGCTTCACCATTCACTGTGACGCCAACTCCGCCCACGGTCGTCGGGAGCGTGTTCCCGGAAATCTGCCACTGCGCGGTGGTCGCTGAGAGTCCGTTGCCTTTGATGGTGGTCCACGCATTTGGCGCGATGGGTCCGGCGGCAAAACTGGCCGAGTTCAGTACACCGCTGGACAGGAATGACGGGACAGCCTGGATGCTGCCGAGTAAACCGTGCGACTCGGGCGGATCGTTCTTCGGTCCGCCGCCGATTCCCGCTGTGAAATAGAGCGTCCCGGGATCTTCATTGCGCGCCCCGCTGCCGAAGTTTAACGACCAGAGCCCCTGAATCGAGACCGCGTTGCCTTTCGCATCGTTGAGAGTGCCATTCAGTTTGCCGGTGGTGAGATTGAACGCGTTAACCTGGCCATCGCCGAAGTTGCCGACGAGCAGGGAGCCGCCGAACGGCCCGAAGCTCGCAGGCGCGATGGCGAGTCCCCACGGCGAGTTGAGCGGCCCCTGCGCGATCAGAGTCGCGAGCAGGTTGCCGGCCTGGTCGAATTCCGCAACATAGCCGTTGCCGGCGCCAGCCACATCGTCATGCTTCATGTCGTCCTGTTTGGCGTACGTGACGTAGACGTTGCTGTTCAATACGGCAACGTTAAATGGCGCGAATCCCGCCGGCACGGTCGCATCGGCAAAAGCCTTCGCGTTGACCACGGGATTGAAGCCGCCGTCGTAAACGTCGACCGCCCCGCTGTTGAAATTGGCGGCGAAGATCAGGGGAGCTGTCGACGTGCCGCCCAGTGCGCAACCCTTGTAAACAGCGCCCGCTTTCGAATTATCGAAGAGCACTTTCGCGTGCGTGCTGTCGACCGAAGAGTTCCAGCCGGAGATCACACCGTCTTCCGCGCAGAACAGAAACGACGCGGGCTTTCCCGCCGCCACGTCGAGCGTGCTCGCATTGGAACTGAAGGCATTGAAAATGACGCCGGTCACCGGGCCGCCGGTTGGCGTGCCTCCGGCCGAGGGAATGTTGACGACAAGCGCGGTCGCCGCGCCGGTGCCGTCGTAGAGGGTCGAAGTCCCGGTTCCATTATTGCCGACCCAGAATGGGGACTGGCCGAACCCGTTGCCCCATGGGTTGACGAGATTCGCGTCCTGATGATCGGCGATGCCGGGGAGATCGGACACCAGGTTGTGCACGAGGAAATTATTGGGGACGGTCTGCGCGGCGAGCGTTCCCGCGAAACCGCAGATGAGGGCGAGCGTTCCGGCGAATCTCTGAGTGGACATGTCATCAAGGACGATAGCGGCTCGCGTGCCGGAAGTGTTGCCGGAAATGTAAACATCCTGCGAAGATAATGCTGTGCCGTGATGCAGCCCACAAACGGCCGGATGACGTGCTCCGCTTCAGCTCGCGCGCTTTCGCGCGGTGACTTCGATTTCGATCTTCATGCGGTGATCGGTGAGCCCGGCGGCGATCATGGTGGCGGCTGGACGGACCTCGCCGAAGTAGCGGCGCAACACGGGCCAACAGGGCTCGAAGTCTTCGACTTTTGGAAAAATGTAGCGGACGCGCACGATATCCGCAGCCACGGCCCCGGCTTCGGTGAGAGCGGCGTCGATATTTCGCAGGCACTGTTCGGCCTGTTCGACGATGTCGCTGGAAATCGTCATTGTCTTGTAATCGAAGCCCGTGGTGCCGGAGATGAAAATCCACTCGCCATCGACGACGGCGCGGGAATAGCCGATTTCCAATTCGAAAGAGGAACCTGAGGAGATGAGATGCCGCATGGTCTTACGCCAGCATCCCAAGCAGCTTCGTTCGCAGCGCTTCCGCCGTCGGCGCATCCTGACAAATCACCAGAATCGTATCGTCGCCCGCGATCGTACCGATCACTTCCGGCCATTCCGCGCCGTCGAGCGCAACTGCCACCGAACTCGCGTGTCCCGGAGCCGTCTTGAGAACGACCTGGTTCTGAGCGATCCGCACGTCCTGCAGGAACTCCGCGGCGAGCGTGGTCAGTTGCGCGCCGGGCGCCTCGCGGCCCATTTCGCGATAACCCTCGGCGGTCTTGACCAGACCCAGCTCGCGGATGTCGCGCGATAACGTCACCTGCGTCGCGTCGATGCCAACGACTTTCAGCGCCCGCGCCAGTTCTTCCTGCGTTGACATGCTCCGGCCGCGGACCAACTTGAGGATTTGTCCGTGCCGGAAGCTCTTCGTCATTGCAGGTTCGCGAGGCGGACCCGCGCCGTCACCAGCGCCGAAGCGACCGTTTCCGGACCGGTGCCGCCGGGGATCTCCCGCGTTTTCATGCCTTCCTGCGGATCGAGCAGACGAGCCACTTGCGGCGTAAACTCCGGGGCAAACTTCGCGAGCGAGGCGGCATCCCAGTCCGCGGGCTTCTTTCCGGCGCGCACGCTTTCGAGCACCAGCCGACCGACGATTTGATGCGCCTGGTGAAAAGCCGTGCCGTTGCGCGCGAGGGCTTCGGCGAGGTCCGTCGCCACCACCCAGCTCTGATCGGCGGCTTCCGCGGGGACGCGCTCCTTCAATACCACCGACTCCGCCACCGCGCGCGCCATTTCGAGGCACCCGGTCACCTGATCGCAGGCTTCGAAGAGCGGTTCTTTGTCTTCCTGCATGTCGCGGTTGTAGGTCAGCGGCAGACCCTTCATCGTGATAAGCAGTGAATTCAGAGCCCCGAGCACGCGGCCCGATTTCCCGCGAATGAGTTCCAGCGAATCCGGATTTTTCTTCTGCGGCATCAGGCTGGAACCGCTGGTGACGCCGTCGCCCAGATCTATCCAGCCGAATTCTTCGGAGGAATAGAGGATCCAGTCTTCCGCCAGACGGCTCAGGTGGATCATCGTCACCGATGCCGCGTAGAGATAATCAAGCGCGAAATCGCGGTCCGCCGAGACATCCATGCTGTTGAGCGTGATGCCGTCGAAGCCGAGATCGCGCGCCATCGCCTCGCGATCGTGCGGAAAGCCGCTGCCCGCCAGCGCGCCGGAGCCGAGCGGCATCCGGTTCACGCGCCGCCGCGCCTCGCCGAAGCGCTCGAGGTCGCGCGCGAACATTTCGAAATACGCCAGCAGATAATGCGGCCACAGCACGGGCTGCGCGCGCCGCAGGTGCGTGTAGCCGGGAACGATCGCGTGAGGATGCTTCTCCGCCAGATCGAGCAGTGCCGCCATGATGCCGCGCAGCAGCTCAGCCGCACGATCGCACTCGCCGCGCAGCCAAAGCCTGATATCGAGCGACACCTGCTCGTTGCGGCTGCGGCCGGTGTGGATCTTATCCGCCAGCGCGCCGGCACGTTCTTTGAGCTTGCCGATGACGAAGCTGTGAATATCTTCGGCGTCACTACCTTCGCCTTCGAAAAAGCCGGGCTCAGTGGAATCTTCGAGGATGGCCTGGAACGCCTGCACGATTTCCACGCACTCCGGCGCGGTGAGCACGCCCGCGCGGGTCAGAGATCGAGCGAATGCCTGCGAGCCGCGCACGTCGGCCTCGATGAGCCGCTTGTCGAAATGAAGCGAGTTCGAAAACCGCTCGAAGATTTCCGAGGGCCCGGTCTCAAACCGCCCGCCCCAAAGTTTCAACGTTTCCCCGCGCACAACGGACTGTCGCCTGTGCGCTCGTCGAGCAGCATCAGCAGCAGCGCTTTCTGCACGTGCAGCCGGTTTTCCGCCTGATCAAACACCACCGAGCGCGAGGACTCGATCACGTTACCAGTCACTTCCTCGCCGCGCCTGGCCGGCAGGCAGTGCATGAAGAGAGCCCCGGGTTCGGCATGGCTGAAGAGTTCGTCGTCGACCTGATAGTCCGCGAAAGCGGTGCGGCGCTCGGCGGCTTCGTTTTCTTCGCCCATGCTGGTCCACACGTCGGTATAGATGACGTTGCTGCGGCGGGCCGCTTCGGCGGGGTCGTGGGTGATCAGGATCCTCGAGCCCGTGCCCGTCGCGATGTCACGCGCCTGCGCGATCACTTCGGCGCTCGCTTCATAGCGTTCAGGCGTCGCGAGGGCGAAATCCATGCCGAGCCGCGCGGCGTTCAGCATCAGAGAGTGCGCCATGTTATTTCCGTCGCCGACGAACGCGAACTTCACTCCGCGCGCCGAGCCGAAGTGCTCGCGGACCGTCTGCATATCCGCCAGCGCCTGGCAGGGATGATAAGCATCGCTCAGCGCATTGATGACCGGGACCCTCGACCAGTGCGCAAGCCCGTCGACGGTTTTCTGCAGGAAAGTCCGCGCCACGATCGCGCTGACCCAGCGATCGAGGTTGCGCGCCATGTCCTTGAGCGGCTCGCGCTCTCCGATGCGGCCTTCATTCAGCAACGAGAACCCGCCGAGCTGCTGGATGGCCAGCTCGAACGTCAGCCGCGTGCGCAGCGACGGCTTCTCGAAAAGCAAAACGATCGATTTGCCGGCAAGCGCCGATCGGTAAAGTTGAGGTGAGTGCTTAACGTCCTTGGCCAGGTCAAGCAGGGCGAAGAGCTCGTCCGGGGCAAGATCGAGATCTTTCGTCATATCGCCGCGCGCGATTTTTGGAAGCGCTGGGGCCGCCATCATGTATTTTTATACACTCCATTGAATATTTAACCATCCGTAGATTGTCTGGTCAAGCTGCAACCCGACCGCGTCCGCCGTGCGTCATTGCGGAACTGGTCACATCGTTTGAAAGCTTGCGGGATGGCGGCGAGGTACCGATCCTTTCCGCATTGAACGATTCCTTCCCGAGTCCGGTTCAAACTCGCTGGCGGACGAGGACCGGTTGCGCCAAGTTTGGGTTTTCACTGACGCGTGTCCAATGCCGGCCCCCGGCGGTGCGTGTTTTGAAACGCGTTCGTGTCGCACCAGACCTGTCGCACCAGACCATGACAAAGCCCCGGAGCGGCGTACAATGCAGCATCACGATAACCTGAGAGAAGGAGCGAACATCATGGGAAGCCTCGACTGGTCGCAATGCCCTGCCGTGGAGAGCATCCCCGGCAAGCGCAGCGGCGCCTGGGTGTTCAAGGACACTCGTATGCCGGTGTCCACCGTATTCGAGAACCTCGAATCCGGCGCAAGCATCGACGAAATTATGGAGTGGTTCGACGTGACGCGGGAACAGGTGGTTGCTGTACTCGAATTCGCGGCGCGAAGCCTTGACGCGCCGCCTCCTGTTCGTAACACCCAGCCCCAGACGGTCGATGCGCATTCTCTTTGACCACGGTACGCCAGGGCCGCTCATTCCATTCCTTGCAGGTCATACCGTCACGAAGGCGATAGATGCCGGATGGGACAGGCTCGTCAACGGCGAACTGTTGAAGGCCGCTGAAAATGGCGGATTCGAAGTGCTGCTCACGACCGATAAAAACATGGTGTCGCAGCAGAATCTGAGAACCCGAAAAATAGCGATTGTGGTGCTCGGGAATTCACAATGGCGCATCGTCCAGCGCTACGTCCGCCGGATAGTCGCGTGCGTGGACGTCGCCACACCCGGCAGCTACGCCGAGGTAGATATTCCTTTAAGGTAGCCTCCGGCGTGTTTCAGCAGCGCTTGAGCGCCGGTCGAAATTTTCCGTTCCCTTCCCCCAGGTTGCCGCAATCGAGCGCAAAGGCACACCGAACCAGACCATGAGCAGGAGGACGCCGCGCAAGAGGCCGAGTTGCACCGGCTGAAAGCGGAGCTGGTCGAGGTTCAGGAGCGAGTAGCCGCCGAACGGGAATTGTTTATCAAGCTGAACGAACTGGCCGTGAGCAATCAGAGTGAAGCCATTGCCGAAACCGTAGCTGAGGCCGCGGCTACCGTGAAAGACAAAGTGAAAGAGACGGTGCGCGATTTGATCGCGGCGGAGCCAGCGAAGAAGGAACCCGACCGGGAGCCGACCGACTGGAAGCGAATGCTTTCAAGCTGATGGCCGGGCGGATTATTCCCGGATTGCAGCCGTCGAAGAAGGCCACGAGAGCAACCCACTCGATCGATGCGACGAGAAGGCCCTGAGCCGCTGATAAAATGACCCGGCGACCCTGCCGGGTTGCGGGCTATGGCAGAAAACGAACCCACCCAGGAACCGCACCGACCCAATTACGCCGCCCTGAAGAAAGAGCACGCAGAAGCGCAGCAACGCGAGCAGCAGCAACAGGAGGCCACGCGCTGGAGCCGACGCGCCCGGAAGGTCTCGTTCGAGCTGCGGGCTGGACTGATTCGCGGCGACATGGCGTCGCAACCGCGTTCCGCGACCGAGTACGCGCAGAAGCTGACGAACAGGCGCAGAGCAATTGGAGGAGATGCTGAAAAACCCAGAGCTGGCGCAGAACATGCAGGAGCAGCGGGAGCAGCAGCAGACGGCGCAGCGAGAGAACGAAGGCCGGAGCACGACCACACAGGCGGGCGGGAGCGTTGAGAAGCTTTTTGAAACTGCGAGCGGGCGGGTTTTCCTTGTACCCTCTGGCGTACCCTGAAAGAAGGAGCGCAGGTTATGAACGTGACGATTGATCTGTCGGAGCAGAACGCCGCTGCCCTTGAGGCACAAGCGCGGGCAGCGCACATGCCCCCGGAAAGCTACCTTAGCAAAATCGTCGCGCAAGCGCTTCACGGGGATCAGCCTGCAGACCAACCTTTGAAGCCCAAGAAATCCGCTTACGGCCTGCTCGCAAAATACGGCCCCGGCCCATCGGAAGAAGAGATCAACGAGAACCGGCGGGAAATGTTTAGCGGTTTTGGCGAGTTCGCTCCGTGATTGCGGGCGTTGCCGACACGCACGCGGCCCTTTGGTATCTGCTGAAAAATCCCAGCCTTTCAATCACGGCCCGGCGCTTCATGGATGACGCCGCGGCAGCCGGTCAGGACATATTGGTTTCGCCGATCAGTCTGGCGGAGATTGTCTATCTGGTCGAAAAGAACCGGCTCCTCGCATCGGCCTATGAGGATTTGAAGAACGCGCTGGCCGACCCGGAATATGTGATCGAGGAAGGGCCGTTCAATGGTGAGATCGTGGAAGCCATGCTGAAGGTGTCCCGTGCTGACGTGCCGGATATGCCGGCTCGGATCGTAGCGGCCACGGGCATGCATTTTAGCGTGCCGGTCATCAGCCGCGATGGCCGGATACGCTCATCCTCTGTGAAGACAATCTGGTAAGGCCCCCGTGTTTCTCTACGGCGCGAAGCGCCGCACCAAGTCGTGGATGCCAGACGTTCCTGAAGCATTTCCGACTTTACACGCAGGATCACATTTGCCGCTGTTGTCCAGTAAGCAGGGTCAGAGCCTAAGCTGGACACGCTTTTAGCCACCGCGAGGTTGCTGACCAGTGCTTTGTAAAGATCGTCAGCCGTCCGCTTGAATGCCTGCTTCCAATCGACGATCCAGGCGAGTTTGGCAGTCTTCGGGTCAGCTTGCAGAAGTTCTCTGAAGGCCCCGGCCAGTGGTAAGCTGGCCGCCAAGTCGAGCCGGTGGCGGGTTTTATAGCCGAGACTGGGATACGTGAATTCATCCTTCAATGCATCAACTACTCCGAGACCACCGAAGCGGTTCCGCGCCTTCATGTTTTCCTTGCTGCTGAATTTAGATTCAATGTACTCCGGCAAGAAAATCAGATCCACCATCACGTCTGAGAGCGCCAGAAATTCGTCGCGTGTTTTTCCGTCGATGTACATTTTGAGCGCTTTACCCTTGCTCTTATAGAGCGGCGGACCCAAATTTGGCTTGTCCTTCAGAAAGCA
The DNA here is from genome assembly GCA_035552355.1 of Bryobacteraceae bacterium. Classification (GTDB taxonomy): domain Bacteria; phylum Acidobacteriota; class Terriglobia; order Bryobacterales; family Bryobacteraceae; genus BOG-234. The sequence continues at coordinate 13,542 of DASZLP010000166.1, forward strand.
GCCCAGCCGCTGCACGATGTCCCGAACGTCCCATGTGCCAGCATCATTTTCTCGGAACGAAATAGTGTTCATCACTCGAACGCCGTGATCGGCCTACACGAATTTTTCGCCCCTGGCAGCCTGATGCGATTCCCGCAATCTTCCGCATCGCGGACCAGCGCGACTGACCCGTCCTTGGGCGATTTGCCGCCCGCAAGCGGAGGATCGTTCAGGCCGATCTGCTCATCGTCGCGGCGGATCACTGGAACTTCAATGTGCGCGGCGTCAATCCCGGGGGCAACCCACGGATCGTTCTTCCGCGTGTAAACACACTCGGTGTTCATGGCGGCGGGAGGAGGCGACCGGCGGGTGTGAAGATCGAAGAGCATTACGACAGCCTGGGCGTCGCGCCAACTGTCATGGCGCTGATCGGTGAGACGCCGCAGGTGCCATACCCGAGAGATGTAATTCGGAAGGTGCTGCCGACCACGGCCCCGCGTCAGGTAAATCGCTCGCTGGACACGGGGCGAAAGCCGCGTCTCGTCGGGCACAGGCCGGACGCGGCTCTCACCGCGTGTTCATTAGCCCCGGTGCGCTGCGCGCCTTAGCCGGTCGCGAATCCCCGCCCATTCCGGCGTATCGGGCGGCATCTCAATCGAGATCCAGTCGTAGCCTTCGCGATCGAGTTCGTGCAGCCGCCGGTAAAGCTGCCCGGCGTATGCGTTCGCATTGCGCGGCATTGTTGTGAAATCCAGGTGGACGCCTCGTCCTTCGGGGGTCTTTCCGTCGATCACCACCGGCGTGCGAGGGCTGTAATGGCGGGGGTGCTGTCCCGGCGACTCAGCCCCCGCGCCCAACTCGACCGGACCAATTGCTTCTTCAATCTGAGTCCGCGAGATCATGCCGGGCCGCAGGATTCGCGCGGCGCCGCCGGCCAGCGAAATCACCGTGCTCTCGATACCTACCGTGCACGGGCCGCCGTCGAGGATCAGATCGGCCATCCCCGCTCGCACGTGTTGCGCGGTCGTCGGCGAAAGCTCGGTAAAGCGGTTCGCGCTTGGCGCGGCGATCGGAATTCCGGCCGTCCGAAGTAATGCCAGAGCCATCGGATGCGCCGGCACGCGCAGGCCGACGCTCGGAAGTCCGGCTGTAACGATGTCGGGGACGATCGCTTTCTTCGGCACGATGATGGTCAGCGGTCCAGGCCAGAACCGTTCCG
>DASZLP010000167.1:0-3281 GCA_035552355.1 Bryobacteraceae bacterium
CCCGAATTAAATAAGACGCTTTCGCCGCCGCGCCCTGCACCCTGACGCGCTCTTCGCGAATCCACTGCTGCAGGCGAGACCGGCTGAAATTCGGCAGCCGCTCGCGGAGAAAGGCGTCCAGTCGTTTACCGCGATCCGCCACTTCCGCGGCGAGAATCATTTTCTGAAGTCTGCGGCGAGCGTCTTCGGATGGTGCGGGCGAGTCTCCGGATGACGCAGATCGTAAAACTGGAAATGGCAAACGGTACAGTGATAAAGGGGGGCCCGCAGGACGAACCCGAGCAACAGGCGTACCGGGTTGGACGTCATCTTTTCGACTTTATCGTCGGCTTTATGGGGGGACGTCAGCCTGTTCACGTCGGTATTCCCGCACAACGGACAGGCGCAACGAGCGTGAAAAAATGCGATGAGCGAGCGGTGAACCCCGGATCTCGTGCCGCAGCGCGTACAGCGATAAACGGCGCGGCTGGTCAGGCGTTCAAAAAAAGTTCTGTGGGCTCTGCCCTTTCGGGCGCCGCAGTACTTGCATTCTCGTATCATCTACGATTCGGCGTCGCTCTCGTCCATTTGCATCGGAACGACCGCGCAAACGAAGATTAACACGGATGTTGAACGAGATTACCGTCTGCGGAGCGAGGCAGCACAATCTGAAGAACGTCAGCGTACAAATTCCGCGGAACTCCCTTACTGTGATTACGGGACTCAGCGGCTCAGGGAAGTCGTCGCTGGCTTTCGACACCATCTACGCCGAGGGGCAGCGGCGCTATGTGGAAACGCTGTCCACCTACGCCCGGCAGTTCCTCGACCAGATGGAACGGCCAGACGTGGATTCGATCGACGGCCTCAGTCCCTCGATCTCCATCGACCAGAAGACCACCGGACGCAGTCCGCGCAGTACTGTGGGCACGATTACGGAGATCTACGACTACTTGCGGCTGCTTTATTCCTCCATCGGAACGCCGCATTGTCCCGTTTGCGGCAGCGAAATCTCGCGGCAGACCACGGAGCAGATTTTGCGCAACGTGCTCGCGCTGAAACGCGAGGAACGGATCCAGGTGCTTGCGCCCATCGTGCGCGGCCGCAAAGGCGAATTCAAAAAAGAGCTGGAGAAGCTGGCGCGCCAGGGATTCGTGCGCGTGCGCATCGATGGCGTCATCCGTTCGGTCGAAGACGAGATCACGCTGGATAAGCGCCGCAATCACACGATCGAGGCGATTGTGGACCGCCTCATCGTGAAACCCGGGATCGAGAAGCGTCTTGAAGCGTCCATCGAAGCGGCCACGAGGCTGGCGAACGGACTCGTGATCATCTCCGTCGTCGAGGGACAGGAGCTTCTGTACTCGCAAAAGCTCGCATGCGTCGAATGCGGCGAAAGCGTGCCCGAACTCGAGCCGCGCTCGTTCTCCTTCAACAGCCCATATGGCGCCTGCGAGGAGTGCCACGGCTTGGGCAGCACCTGGGCTTTCGACGCCGACAAGGTGATTGCTGACCCCTCGAAGCCGCTGCTCGAAGGCGCGCTCGGGCCAGGAGCGGGATCGAGCCTCGTCACGAGCAAAATCCAGGAAGCCGCGCGCGGGTTGAAGATTCGGCTGAAAACTCCCTGGGAGAAAGTGCCGCGCGCCTCGCGTGAAACGCTGCTCACCGGAATTCTTGCGGTGCTTCAGGAAATCTATCGCGATGCGTCCGCCGATTATCGCGAGTGGCTTTCCGATTACATGTCGCCCGTTACCTGCGCGGCCTGCAACGGCAAGCGGCTGCGGCCTTCGAGCCTTGCGGTGCGCGTCCGCAATATCTCAATCGCGGATTTCGCGGCGATGCCGATCTCGCGCGCTCTCGTTACGGTGCGCGGGTGGGAGCTTGCCGGGCGCGAAAAGGACATCGCCGGTCGCGTGGTGGAGGAGATTGAGCGGCGGCTCGAGTTTCTCGACTCTGTGGGCCTGCATTACCTGAGCCTCGAACGCTCGGCGGCCACGCTTTCGGGCGGCGAAGCGCAACGCATTCGGCTGGCTACGCAGATCGGTTCGAAACTGCGCGGCGTGCTTTACGTGCTCGATGAACCGTCGATCGGTCTGCATCCGCGCGACAACGCCCGTTTGCTTGAAACTCTGACTTCGCTGCGGGACATGGGCAATACCGTGCTGGTGGTGGAGCACGATGCCGAGACCATCGAGCGCGCCGATTATGTGATCGACCTTGGCCCCGGCGCCGGACGCTTGGGCGGCGATCTGGTAGCGAGCGGGACTCCGGACGCGATCCGGCGGTCCGAAGCGTCGCTCACCGGACGTTATCTGGCCGGAATTCTCGAGATCCCGGTACCGCAGGAACGACGTCCCGGCAACGGCGCGTCGATCTCGATTCGCGGCGCAAGCGAGCACAACCTGAAGAAGGTCGATATCGATTTTCCGCTGGGCAAATTCATCGTCGTAACCGGCGTTTCGGGCAGCGGCAAATCGACGCTGGTGAACGACATTCTCTATCGCGCGATGGCGCGCGAGGTGTACGGATCGCACGAGCAACCGGGCGAGCACGCGGAGATCCTGGGTATCGAAAACGTCGACAAGGTGATTCGGATCGATCAATCGCCGATCGGCCGGACGCCACGCTCGAACCCCGCCACTTACACCGGGCTTTTCGCCCCCATCCGCGATTTTTACGCGCTGCTGCCGGAATCGCGGGAGCGTGGCTACAAACCGGGCCGGTTCAGCTTCAACGTGAAGGGCGGACGCTGCGAAGCCTGCCAGGGCGACGGCCTGAAGCGCATTGAAATGAATTTTCTGCCCGACGTATATGTCACCTGTGACGTCTGCCGCGGCCGCCGCTATAATCACGAAACTTTGCAGGTGAAGTACAAAGGCAAATCGATCGCCGACATGCTGGAAGCGCCCGTCGAAGATGCGCTGGTGCTGCTCGAAAATATTCCGCAGATTAAAGCGAAGCTGTCAACGCTGGTCCAGGTCGGCCTCGGCTACTTGCATCTTGGGCAGTCATCTACGACGCTGTCGGGCGGCGAAGCGCAGCGCATCAAGCTCGCGAAAGAGTTGAGCCGCCGCCAGACCGGCAAGACGCTCTACATTCTCGATGAGCCGACCACCGGCCTGCATTTCGAGGACGTGCGCAAGCTGCTCGACGTGCTCCATAGCCTGGTCGAATTGGGCAACACGGTGGTGGTGATCGAACATCAACTGGACGTCGTGAAAACCGCCGATTGGATCATCGACCTCGGCCCCGAAGGCGGGGAGCGTGGAGGCCAGGTGGTCGCGGCGGGAACACCGGAGGACATT
>DASZLP010000168.1:0-7823 GCA_035552355.1 Bryobacteraceae bacterium
CAGAAAAAAACAACCGTGCCGCGCGCAGATTTCGCCGATCGCTTCGAGGTTCACCCGATATCCGCTCAGATACTGCACGTAGCTGATCGCGAGCATCCGCGCGCCTTTGCACGCCGCCTCGATGCGATCGAGATCGTCGAAGATTGAAAGCCAGCGGACCTCGACGCCTTCCGCTTCGAGCCGCTTCCACGGATAGAAGTTGGCCGGGAACTCCTCCTCGAAAGCGACGACGATGTCGCCGCGTTTCCACGAGAGGCCGATCGCCACCATGGCGATGCCTTCCGAAGTGTTCTTGACGATGGCGATTTCACTCGGCTCGGCGTTGATTATGCGCGCCATTGAGACGCGGACGCCGTGATAAGTCTCCATCCACTGCTGATAGTGCTCGCTGCCGAAATTCAGAGCGTCGAGCGCAAGGTGCTGCATGGCGTCGGCGGCGGGGCGGCACAGGGGCGCCACCGCCGCATGATTCATGTAAATGAGACGCTCGGTGACGGGAAACTGGTCGCGGTACTTCCGCCAGATCTCCACTTAGTTGACGCCGCCCATCAAACGCACCGTCGGGCGCACGAGCACCAGCAGGATCAACGCCGCGACAATGCTGAACACCGCGACAGAGCCGAACAGCGCGGGCAGCGAGATGGAACTGTAAAGAGATGCTGCTTCCCCCGCGAGCCAGTTGCCGATGCTGATCGAGAGGAACCAGATCCCCATCATGAAGCCGGCGGCGCGGTCGGGCGCCAGTTTCGTCATTGCGCTCAGCCCTACCGGGCTCAGACATAACTCGCCCAGAGTCTGGAACAGGTAGCAGACGACGAGCCAGAGCGGTCCGGCCATTTTGCCTCCGGTGGCTATCATCGCGGCGGGCACCATCACCACAAACGCGGCGCCGCCGAAGAAGAGCCCCGCCGAAAACTTCGTAGGGCTCGAAGGCTCGCGCTTCCCCATGCGCAGCCATAACCATGCGAAAACCGGCGCCAACACAATCACGAAAGCCGGCTGGACGAACTGATACCAACTCGCGGGGAATTCGTTCTGGCGCAGGATCGAAGCGATGAATCCGGGCACGTGGCGGTTGGTGTTGCGCTCGGCAAACAGGCTCAGAGACGAACCCGCCTGCTCGAAAGCCGCCCAGAAGAGCGCCGACGCGATGAACAAAACCAGGATCGCGGCCGACCGCTTCCGTTCCTCCGCGGACCAATCGCCGAAGAAGATCAACCATGCGAATACCAGCGCGGAGATTCCAAGCAGGCACCATCCGAGCGCCGCCGAGATCACATTCGCATCCAGGTGGATCACCCCCAGCGCGCCGAGCACCCCAACCAGCAGCAGCACGGCGCCGCTGGCGCTGAGGGCGACGATGGCGGTCCGTTTGTGCTCGCGATCTTTTGCGGGATTGTCGGACCGCGCCGGATAGCGGCCGGCATCTCCCAGATAGCGAACAGTCAGGACGTACTGCAGCAACCCCGCCAGCATCCCAACGCCGCAGAGGCCGAAGCCGAGCCGCCAGCTGAAGTGTTCGCCGACATAGCCGCAAAAGATCGGCGAGAGAAACGCGCCGATGTTGATGCCCATATAGAAAATCGAGAAGCCGGAATCGCGGCGCGGGTCGCCGCGCGAATAGAGCTGGCCGACAATAGTGCTCACATTGCCTTTGAGAAAACCAGTGCCCGCCATTAGCAGTACGATCGCGACGTAAAACAGCGTCTCGGATGGCGCCATCAGGCAGAATTCACCAGCGGTGATCAGGATGCCGCCCCAGAGCACGGCGCGCTGCTGGCCGATGAAGAGGTCGGCGATCCAGCCGCCCCCGAGAGCCATCAGGTAGACAAGCGCGGTGTAGAGTCCGTAAACGGCGCCGGCCTTGGAGTCCGCGAATCCGAGCCCGCCGCGGACAACGCTCGAAGTCAGGTAATAAATGAGGAGCGCGCGCATGCCGTAATAGCTGAAGCGTTCCCACATTTCGGTCATGAAGAGGGTGGCGAGTCCGCGTGGATGGCCGAAGAAGGAGCGGTCCGTTGTGGCGATATCGCCGGCGGCAGTGGATACGGGCATTGGTGCTGTGCTCATTCTCGCAAGTTTGATCACGGCCTGAAGCCTGTGCAACCATCGGGGAGTGATCACCGATCTCGTGCAGATCCGGCAGCTCGGCGAAAAGAAGCGCGTCGAAAACGAAAAGTTCCGCCGCCACCTGAAACGCCATAACTTCCCCGAGCTTCGATTCCGGCGTGTCGCCGAAGAGGTCGAAGACGCTATCGACTGCCGCGCGTGCGCCAATTGCTGCAAGGTCGCCGAAACGGACGTCACCGAGCGCGACATCGCGCGGCTCTCCCGCCATCTCGGGACCTCGCCGCGCGAATTCGTCGAAAAATACACGACAACCTCGGCGTTCGAGCAAAAAGAGCCGATCCTCCGGCGCCGCGAAACGGGCTGCATTTTTCTTGAAGGCAACGATTGTTCGATCTATGAAGCCCGCCCCGATACGTGCCGGGACTTTCCGCATTTGATGCGCGGCGCCGGCTCGTTCGAAAGCCGCATGTGGCAGATGGTCGACCGCGCGACATACTGCCCGATCGTTTATAACTCGCTCGAACGCTTCAAAGAGATTGTGAAGTTTCAGCGGTAACGCGCAGAAGCTCGGCGACGCTCCACGCCTGCGCGAAACATCCCCGCGGCTCGTGCGGCGCGTCGCCGTCGAAGATCTCCGGTATTTGCCCGACGCCGGGCGATTCAGTGAACTCGCGTAACGGGGCGGAGAGCTCCCCCGCGCGGTCTCGATTGAACCGGCGATCGGCCGTGATGAAAGGTCCGAGCAGCCATGGCCAGGCGGTGCCCTGATGATACGCGGCGTCGCGTTCGGCCGGGCCTCCCTCGTAGCGCCCGCGATAACGCGGATCGGACGGCGCGAGCGTGCGCAATCCGAAGGGCGTGAGAAGCTCGCGTTCTACCGCCGCGAGGATTCGGCGCGCGCGACCTTCGGGAATCGCGCAGTATCCGAGAGACAGAGCGATCACCTGATTGGGGCGAAGCGAGGCGTCCTTTGTCTCGCCGTCGACCACATCGTAAAGGCAACCGGCGCCTTCGTTCCAGAACGCGACGTTGAAGTTCTTCCCCGCCTTCGCTGCCATGTCGTCGAACCGCGCACGAACATCAACCTCGCCGAAAGTGCCGGCCAGACGCGCCGCGAAGCAGAGAGCGTTGTACCAGAGCGCCTGTATCTCGACCGGCTTGCCGTTGCGCGGCGTCACGGGCACGCCGTTCACGCGCGCATCCATCCAGGTGAGATTGGTTGTAGGGTCGCCCGCCGCAATCAGGCCGTCCGAATCCATGTGGATGCCGAAGCGCGTGCCCCGCACGTGCGCGTCGATTACAGATTTCAGCTTCTCGTAGATGCGGCTGCGGACGAATTCCGTGTCCTTCGCGTACTCCAGATACTGACGAACGGCCTCGAAGAACCAAAGCACTGCATCGGCCGTGTTGTATTCGAGCGGGAGGCTGGCGTCCGGGAAGCAGTTCGGCAGCATGCCCCCATCGATCGCGGCCGCGAATGCCAGCAGCAGGTCGCGTGCCACATCGAAGCGCCCCGTGGCGAGCGTGAGCCCAGGAAGCGCGATCATCGTGTCGCGTCCCCAGTCGGCAAACCAGGGATAACCGGCGATCACGGTCGGCATCGAGCCGCGGCGCGCGAGGAACTGACCGGCGGCGCGACGCAGCATGTCTCCGTCTGCGAGTGCTTCCCGTGACATCTTCAGCGAGGGCGCGCTTTCGATCGCGTGCACGGCCGTCGAGGCGATGATCGAAGCCGTTTGGCCAGACGCCAGATCGAACGTCAGCGCGCAGGGGCAGAAGAGATCCTCGCGGAAATCGAGACCGCGATCACGCTCGACGGGATATTCGAAATTGAAATACCACTCGCTCGCGTGCTCCAGGCTGCGCGCGTTGTGCGCGACGAAAAGGCGAGGGAGTCCGTCGTAAGGCTGAATCGAAAACATACCGGCGCTTTCCGTCAGCTCTGAATTCAATGCATTGTTGGAATGCGTGAGGTCGTGATAGCCGCGGAAGGCAAGCAGGGGACGCACTTCCAACCGGCACGGCGGCCCGTGGGTCAGCTCATATTCGACGACGACCGTATTCTCGCCCTGCACCATAAAGATCCGCATCTCGACGGCGACTTCACCAGACTCAAAAGTGAAGATCGGGAACGGAGCGAGACGGAATCCGGCCAGACACAGATAGCCCTGCGGGTGAGTCACGCCCGGATAGAAGTTCGTCGACAACTGGATCCGCCGGCTGTCGATGACCAGCGTCTCCTCCAGTTTGGAAAGCAGGACGTACCGCGTCGCCGGCGGCTCGATGGCGGCCACCAGCAGACCGTGATAACGCCGCGTGTTCGCGCCGCAGAGAGTAGACGACGCGAACCCGCCGAGGCCGTTCGTCTCGAGCCACTCCCTGTCAAGCGATTCGGCGGGGCTCATTCGCCGGCGATTTTCGGCTGGTTGTGCCAGGTGTCCCAAAGGTGGCGCATGCGGCGGTCAAAGTCGCGCGGCTTCTCTTCGTAAACGCGCGCGGCCAAAGAGACGGACCGGTCCCGCAGCTCTTTCTGCCGTTTGTCGACCAGGTCGAGAAACCGCTCGACGTCTCGATCGGCGCCGTAGAACGACGGCTCGGCCACAACCCTGTCGCGCAGCACGGCGAGATTGTGATCGTCCCCCAGCCAGGTCTCGAGATCCTTGAGACTTTTCTCGTACGCAACCATTACGCCGGTCCAGAGGTCTTCGAGAAGGCGCATGTGATACCAGTGGTCTTTCACGCGCTTGCGCAGCTCGTGATAGTTGAGCGCCTGCGGGTCCTTTTGGACGCGCGCCAGCGCCTTCCGCCCGGTCCGGTACGTCAGATGCAGGCCTGGACCGATCGCGCCATAGCCATCAGTGTGGAGAGGCCAGGACTTGACCCGCTTCGACGCATTCCGAAGTGACGACACCGCTTCGTTCAGAACAAGCGCCACGTCCTCTTCGTGGCTGGATTGCCTGCGCCGCGTGACGAGGCCCGCCCGCACCGATGCGAACTGGCCGGCGCGCTCCTTCTTATACGTCTTCTTCAGATCGTCGAACGTCGCAATCATCGCGAATGCATCGCGGAAATCGGACAAACGGCGAGCAATGTCGCGCAAGCGCGCATTTTCCCTCTTCCACACATCTCCCAATTCCTCGCTCACCAGCCGCAGAAGCGCCCGCACCTTCTTGATACTCTTGCGGGACTCGTGAATCGCCTTGTCTCGGCGGACTTTCTTCTTGCCGGAAAGGTGCTCGTCCGCCGAGTCCATCTCCTCGCGGACGACGCGCTTGAGCCCGGCGATCACGGATTCGTCGCGTTCGAGCCGGTAAGCCATCTTGAACTCAGTATGGCGGAATGGCAACATAAAACTGCAAGGTGCAAAAGTGATCCCCGACTCAGACGCAGCCCGAGCGCGCATCCTGGTAATGGCCTGGGGGCACAACGCGACGGCGTATCAGATCCTCAACCCGGGGATTCGTTACTGGTTCACCGCGCGCGGGGACGCCGTGGTCGGCTATGTAACGCGACGGCGATGGCTCCTCGTGGCGGGCGAGCCAGTCTGCGCGCCAGCCGACCTGGCGGAGGCGGTCGCCGGTTTCGAAGAATTCGCAGCGGGGCGGAACCGCAAAGTCTGTTATGTTTGCGCCGCCGAGCCGATTCGACGAATGCTGGCCGGCTCGGCTCGACATTCGGCAATCACGATAGGAGCGCAGCCGGTCTGGAATCCTGCGAGTTGGCCCGGGATACTGCGGACGCGCAGCTCTCTGCGGGCGCAGTTGCACCGGTCCCGCAACAAGGGTGTGCGGATCGAAGAGCGCGATGCGGCCGGCGCGAAAGAGGATGCGGAACTCCGGCGAACCCTGCGGGAGTGGCTCGACAGCCGCCGTTTGCCTCCGATGCACTTCATGGTCGAACCGGACGTGCTTTCGGGCGTTGTCGACGATCGTTTGCTTCTGACCGCGCGGCATGACGGCCGCATCGCCGCGTTCCTTGTGGCGTCGCCGGTGGCCGCGCGCAATGGTTATCTGATCGAGGAACTCGCTCGGTCGCCTGGCGCTCCGAATGGCACGAGCGAACTGCTCATCGACGCCGCCATGGAGCACCTTGCAGGCGCGGGCTGCACGTTCGTCACTATGGGTCTTGTCGCGCTGGCGAGCGGCACCACGCAGGTGAATCCTCTCTGGATGCGAGCCCTGATGAACCTCGCACGGGCGCACGCCAACCGGTTCTACAACTTTCGCGGACTGGAGAGATTTCGCGCCAGGATGGCGCCCGACAGCTGGGAGTCGATCTATCTGATTTCGAACGAGCGGCGGTTTAGTCCGCAGGCGCTATACGCGGTCGGCGGCGCGTTTTCGGGTATTTCGCCGATCCGAGCGATCGCGATTGCGGTGTGGAAGGGAGCGCGGGAGGAAAATGTGTTTTGTCGTTGAGGTGCCCGTCTTTAGGCAACAAAGACGTACAATGTGACCGGATGAAGCCACTCCCCGCCCCGAAGGTCCCGGGCGACACAGAAGCGGCCCGCATGGACAATGCCGCGCGGATGCTGTTCAAGGCATTAAAAGCGGACTACCAGAAACAGGAAGAGAAGAAGCAAGAGCAGAAGAAGCGGGCGAAGAAGCCGCACTGACTATATCCCCGCTTCTTTCAGCGAGGTGTCCAGTTCCGAAAGCCGACCCGTCAGGTCCCGCTTCTTCTTTGCGGCCCCACGCTCAATGGCCAATCTGCCAGTGGCTGTTATCTGCTCTTCTGTACTCCGTCACCCCCAACAAAAACATTTTACCGCAAAGTTGTTTGCGGGGGAAACTGTTTGCAATTTTGTCAAGTAAGTTATTGCCCTAATTACAGACGCGCGCAACGGCAAATCACCTGGGGGCCGCAGGAGCGTCTGCAGGCTTCTTCAGCTTCGTGATCGGCGATGGCAGCCGGGAACCGGCCGGACCAGTGAACTCCTCCCTGGTGCCGTCATCGTAATACTGCACGAAACGCCACACGAGATCCTTTTCTTCTTTCGGGTTGATGCCCAGCATGCCGAACTCGATGAATTCATAAGGATGGAGCGTACCGGTCCATGTCGCGCCCATAATCTTGCCCTTGTCGTTCTTCTTGAATTCGATACTCCAGCCCGGTTTGAATTCGAAGTCGTAGATGTCCAATCCTTCCGGGAACTCGCCCACGATCTTGGTTGAATTGACCTGTTTCTCATTGGGCACCCGCATCGTGTATTTTTCCCGTGCCCCCGGGGCGGATTCCGTGGGCGCGATCCGGATATGCGCAGACGCCAATAATACGAAGCCTGTTGCGAGTGCGGCGACGGTCGCTGTCCGTCGCCGCAACGATTGCCTGATCCTCACCGTTTTTCTCCCGCCGGAGGTTCCATCTCCGAACTGTTTAATTGCATCAGCGACGCCTGAAAAATCGCTGAAAGTGGGCAACTGCGACGGGCCGAGTCGCTGCTGCCGGGAATTGAATGGCTCCGAACATCTTTCGTTCATCTTCATTCCGGTGGCGTCTTTGTATTTCACGTTTGATCCTCCAATATGCCTTTTAGGCGCTCGGCGACGGCCGCCATCGACCTTGCGTGTTCCGATTCCCCTCACCGGGAATCGATCGATCCTTCGGCAGTTCTGTCAACGCCGGTTGAAAATTCCTCATTTCGCCGGTCGAAAATTCCCCAGCCCCCGCCGGGTGGTGGTTTACGGTTTCGGCTGGTGGACTGAGAATGAAGTCCAGCCGGTGAAGCGGAGGCGGGCTCTGGTGGAGACCAA
>DASZLP010000169.1:0-124298 GCA_035552355.1 Bryobacteraceae bacterium
GACAGCGCCACGTCCCCCGATCCCAGCCCCGGCGGTATGGCCACATTGATCTGGAAAAGGCCCGCACCCGTGAGGCCCGCGAAAGCGGGAGTAATGGTCGTCCCGCCGATCGTGACCGTTACCGGATTCGTCGTATCGGCGCGGCCCGAATAAGCCTGCCCCGCGGCGGTCGCCGGACTGGTCGGGCCGAACCCCACGCCGAACAATTCCACCACATCACCCGCCTTCGCCGCTTTTGTCGCGTATCCCAGCGAGGAGCCTGTCGGACCGACGATGTCGTAAGTCCCGTCGGGATGCACGGCGATCCCGGCCACGTGTTTCGAGTCGAGCAAAATCCACGCAGGACTCTCCGCCGCCAGCGTGACCGTCGTTGTCTCGCTCCCGGCCGCATTGCTCACCGTCACGTTGACGGTTCCGGTGTGGTCTGGATCTTCGTCCGGAACTTGCACGTTCATCTGCGTCGGGGCGACGTACCAGATGTACGCCAGTTTGCCGTCGATCGTTACGGTGACGCCGCCGAGATTGGTCGGAAAATCCCCGTTCCAGATGGAGACCCCGCTCGCGAAGTTGGCGCCATAGATCGACACCCACGAGCCCGATGAGATCGTCGTCGACGTGCTGGATACCGGGACCACGCCTCCGGGGTTGATCGTTGGCAAGGTTGGTGGAGGGCCGAGCGTCAGGTTGGTCGTATAAACGTTCGTCGGCGTCTGCACGGGAGGGTCTCCCGGACCCGCGTTGCCCGCTGCATAAAGGATCACGTTGCCTGCGCTCGCCGGCGGCGGCGTCCATGTGAAGGTGAACGTGTATCCACCTTTGGTCGATGCCTCGTAACCCTGCACCGTGTGCTCAATGAATTCGACCGGAAATTGCGCGCTGCACGGGCTGCCATTATTCTTCGTGCTGCCGTCGTCGCAGATCACCTGCGTGAAACCGTCCGCGCCCGTTGTGAAATCGCCCGCTTGCCCTTTTGTTGTATTGCTGGCGAGGCGCGCTGTCAGCTCGAATCCGTATTTCACCTTTGTCGCGTCGGTGATCTGCACCGAAATTGTCATCGGCTGGCCGGGTGTATACGTTGCGCCGTTCGGCACGATTATTTTTATGCCGCCGGCACCCGAGTTGACAGTCCCCGCATGACAGCCGGATGAGATACAGGCCGTCTTGTTGTCGCCCGGCGCGCCGGTATAGCGCTGGTTCGGGCCATACTCGTATGCCAACCCCGCCAGCGGCGTCAAAGCCAGCGCGAGAGCAATCTTCGGGAGGATCGTCACAATTGCGCTAACCCGGCCGCGCCCGCGATGTTTCGCCAATGTAGCCTGGCCGCCTTGCGAGTAATCGTTGTGAGCGGAAGCACCTGCAGCCGGTCGAGAGCCACCCAGTTCGCGCCGGGCGGAGTCCCTTCAACGTCCCGCAGGCGCCACACCGTGACCCGAAAGCGATCGTTCACGATCTGATGCCGGAACTCGCCGACCTTGCGCGCCCGACAACGTGGAAATAACCTCCGCTCCGGTAACTCCCAGAAACCCGCCAGACGTTTCTCGGTCCTGCCGCGCTCGACCAGCAGCACACACCCGTCGCGCTCCACGATCGCCAGATCCAGACTCACCTCGCGGGCGCGCGCCGCTTTCAGCTTCACCGGCAGTTCGCGTTCGCGGCCCGCCGCCCGCGCCCCGCAGTACTTCGCCACCGGACACTCGCCGCACCCCGGCGTGCGCGGCACACAGACGGTCGCGCCGAGCTCCATCATCGCCTGATTGAAATCCCCGGGCCGCCTGCGATCCAGCAACCGCCCGGCTTCTTCGGCGAAGCGTTGCCGCACGGCGGCGGATGCTGTCTCCGACGCATCGTTCGTCAGCCGCGCGATCGCCCGGATTACGTTCCCGTCCACCGCCGCGTGCGGCAGGCCCAGCGCGATACTCGCAATCGCCGCCGCCGTATACGGACCAACGCCCGGCAGCGCGAGCACATCGTCGTACGTTGCCGGCAGCTCGCCCTCTGCCAATTGCCCCGCCGCGCGATGCAGATTGCGCGCGCGGCTGTAATAGCCGAGTCCGCTCCACGCCGCGAGCACGGCCTCCACGGGCGCGGCAGCAAGCGTCTTCATCGAAGGGAATCGCTCGAGGAACAAATGGTAGTACGGGATCACCGCTTCGACGCGCGTCTGCTGCAGCATGACTTCCGACAGCCAGATGCGGTAGAAGGTGGCCGCCGGATGACGCCACGCGGATTCACGCCAGGGAAGCTCGCGGCGAGAAGCGTCATACCAGCCGAGCAGGCTTTTGCGAAAACCCGCCGCCGGGATCAGGATTCGAGCACCTGCACAAACTCCGCCACCACCCGGAACTTATCGCTCGCCAGATCGAAGGCTTCGAACTCGCGATTCACCGGCTCCAGCCGGATCGCCTGCTCGCGATCCTCCGACTCCTGCAGTGCCCCCCGCCGCGCATAACGCTTCACGGTATAGCGCGCATCGAAGTCCGTCTCGTCGAACTTCTCGATCAGCAGGTACCGGCTGTTACGAGACCCCGTTACCGGCGCGCGGAATACACAAGCGCTCCCATCCGGAATCAGCGGCTCCATCGACCGCCCGATCACATGCGCCACGAACATTCCTTCCGTGAGCCGCAGTTTCTCCGGCGCCCTTACCCAGCCTTCCTGCTCGCCACCCATGCCTTCGCCGAACTTCGTCGCCGCCGCGCGCAATCCGTAAAGCGGCAGATGCGTGATAAACGGACGCACCGTCGCATCCACGTGCTCGTCGAAAAGCCGGTCCACCGTGGCGCGCGCATCCCGGCACGAAATCGCCGTGCGGTCGCTGATGCGAAAGAAACCGGAGACGCTGTCTTCCAGCCAGTCAAGCAGCCGCAAGCCGCCCATTTCGCCCGCCTTCCGCTCGAGGTCGGCCGCGAGTGCATCGAGAATGTCGGACTCGCCCTCATCCAGATCTTCAAAGCACTCCGGACCCCGCAGCCGCTGTGCCCACTCGCCGGTCTCCTCGTTCGCCAGCAGAACCCCGTAAGGCGCGGGTGGTTGTCCCGAAGGCGCCACTTCGAGCAGCGACCAATAAGCCTGCCAGGTTCCGATGGAAACTACGGACATAACAAAGAATCCAGCCGCGGATGAACGCTGATGAGCACAGATAAAATTTTGAGCATTGTATTCTTATCGGCGTTCATCCGTGTTCATCTCTGCTCTTATCCGGGGGCTAAAACGTTTATTGCGGCGGCGCGTACGGATAATACCCGTTCCTGTACCGCAACTCCACACCCGGCAGATTCACCGCCACCTTGATCTTCCGGAACTGCTTCGAGTCCGGGTTCGGCCCCACGTCCGGGTTGTAACGAATCACGTACTGCGTCGTGATCTCCCCCGAAAGCGCCGCCACGGAACGAAAAATCGCGCCCGAAATCTCGGCCGTATACTGGCCGGTACCGACCGTCAGCGCGTAGTTTCCCGCATCCTGCGGCACCGAAAGATAGCCGGCAACATCTTTATAGGGGCTGTTCAGGGGCGTCTCGACCTTACCGCCGGTCTCCGAAGCCAGCGTCGTCAGGTTGTCCTCGCCGTCGGTGTGGAACCCGAACGCCACGCTGCTCATCGCGTAAACGGTTACCAGGTTGCGCTGCGCGATCTCGACGACCTCCTTCAGCGATTTTTTGCTGGCCGTGTCGTGCCCGTCGCCGATGACGATCAGGACCCGGCGCGGCTCAAAGGGCTCGCCATTGACGGTCTTGCGGCTCGTGCAGGCCATGTAGATCGCGTCGAAGAGCGCCGCTCCGCCGGCCGGCCTGATCTTGCTCATCTTGCTGACCATCTTTTCCGAATCGCTGCTGGTGTCGGCGATGAGCTCCGGCTGATTGCCGTAGCTGATCAGATAGCCGCTGTATTTCCTGTCTCCCGGCAACAGATTGAGCATCAGATCGGTGGCTGCTTCGCGATATTTGTCCCAGTGGATCTTCATCCCGTTGCTGGTGTCGATCAGGAAGCCTATGACAACCGGCTGCGACTGTTCATGGCTGAAGAAATCGATCTTCTGCTCCTTGCCTTCATCGAAGACGCGGAAGTCCGATTTGACGAGGTTGGAGACGAAGCGGCCCTTCTCGTCGGTCACCGTGACAGGCACAATGACTTCGTTGACGGAGACCCGGATCGGCGCCTGGGCCTTCAGAACAACCCCGGCGCAGACCGCCGTCAACGCAAAGGCAGAGAACAGGATGGTCCGGCGCTGCATGGCAAAGCTCCCGAATTCCTCATTCTACCCCGACTGGCGCGGGCACTCGTGCCCGCCGCGCCCGGCACCGCCTGTACCCTGTTGTATGCTGGTATTTCAGACCGTCAGGTCACTATTTCGAGGTATATCCGTATGTCTCTTCCGCTGAAATCGCTGGCGCTATCAGGCCTCGCTCTGCTGTTCCTCTCCCTGCCTGCCTTCTCGCAAACGAGCACAATCGAAGGCATCGTCAAAGACCCCGACGGCAAAGTTGTCCAGGGCGCCGTCGTCACCATCGAGCGTACCGACATCAAAGGTCATTACCCGGTCAAGACGGATAAGAAGGGTCACTACGGCCACTATGGCCTGCCTCTCGGCGGAACCTTCGATGTCAGCGTCGCAATCGACGGCCAGGTAAAGGACATGGTCAAGGGCGTCCGCACCAAGGGCGATCCCACGACCGTCAATTTCGATCTCAAGAACCAGCAAGCCGCGGCGGCGGGAGCGGCGGCGGCCCCCGCGGAATCCGATCGCAGCCTGAGCAAGGAACAAAAGGCTGAACTGGAGAAGCAGCAGAAAGCGCGCGAAGCCCAGCTCGCAAAGAACAAGGAGCTGAACGACGCCTACACAACCGGGCGCGCCGCTCTCGACGCCAAAATGTATGACGCCGCCATCGAATCGCTGACCAAAGCGTCGACTCTCGACGACAAGCAGGTTGCCGTCTGGAGCGGCCTCGCCGACGCCTATATCGGCGACGCCGCAACGAAGAGCGGAGCCGACGCCTCCGCGCTTTACGACAAAGGGTTCGAGGCTTACAAGAAAGCGATCGAATTGAAGCCTGACGACGCGGCGTACTACAACAACTACGCCCTCGCCCTCGCTAAGGACAAAAAGATCGACGAGGCCAAGACCAATCTCGACAAGGCCGCCCAACTCGATCCCCCTGGCGCCGGCAAGTACTTTTACAACATGGGCGCGCTGCTCGTGAACAGCGCGCAGAACGACGCCGCGGGCGACGAATTCAAGAAGGCTATCGCGGCCGATCCGAATTACGCCGATGCGCAGTATCAATACGGCGTCTTCCTCACGTCCAAGGCCACGACGGACCCGAGCGGCAAAATCGTCCCCGCGCCCGGCACGATCGAAGCGCTGCAGAAATACCTCGAGCTGAAGCCGGATGGCCCGTTCGCCCAGTCCGCCAAAGAGCTGATCGCCGGACTCGGCGCGAGCGTCGGCGTTCAGTACAAGAATCCGAACGCGCCCGCGACTAACAACAAGAAGAAAAAGTAACCAACGCCCGGGTATCGGGCATTCATGTTTGCTTTCTTTTTCAGAGTGATCCTGTTCGCGATCGCGCTTTCCGTGATCCGGTCGGTGATCGCGAGGGTGCAGCGCGCGCTCGGCATGGGTGTCCGGCGTCCTCCCGCTCCGATGCGCGCCGGCTCGCCATCTTCCGCGGGCGCGACGATGCTGCAGCAGGACCCCGTCTGCGGCACGTATGTCGCCGTCGACTCATCTCTAAAGCGCGTGGTCAAGGGCAAAGTCCTGCACTTCTGCTCGCCGGAATGCCGGGATAAATACGCCGTCTGAGAGAATCGGTGGGATGGTGGCACAGGCTTTAGCCTGTGGGCTTTCTCTCGTTGCGCAACCTCCAGATCGATAACCTCTTTTCCGACCTGACCCACGCCGCGGGTTTCCAGTCCCTCGCCGCGCGCCTCACCTCGTCGAACCCGCCCGCCACGGTGCGCCTTTCCGGCCTTACCCTCACCGCCAAAGCCCTCTATGCCGTCCTCCTGCATCGGGCGTCGTCACGACCGCTCGTGATCGTGGTTGACGGCAACAAGCAGGCCGAAGAGCTGCTGCCGCTGCTGCAGACATTCGCCGATCTTGTGGAGCCCGGCAGCTCTCCCGCCTTTCTGCCGGCGCTCGACATCCTGCCCGGGCAGCACATGTCCCCCCACGCGGAAATTCTCGCCACACGCGCCGCCACGCTCTCGCGCCTCGCCAATCAGTTCACCGGCATCACGCTCGCTCCGGTCGCGGCCGCCCTCGCGCGCACCGAAGACCCGCGCTACTATCGCCAGCTCACCCTCACTCTCAGGATCAAAGACGAACTCCCACTCGACGAGCTCTCCACTCATCTTGAAAGCGTCGGCTATGAGCGCCGCGATCCGGTCGAGATGGTTGGCGAATACTCCATTCGCGGCGGCATCCTCGATGTCTTTTCGCCCGAGCAGGAGCAGCCGGTCCGCGTCGAGTTCTTCGGCGATGAAATCGAATCCATCCGCCGCTACGACGCGGAGACCCAGCGCTCCATCCACAAGCTCAACGAATGCATCCTGCATCCGCTGACGGAATTCCAGCGCTCGCGTCCGATGCTCGCCGAGCTGGCCGAGCGCGTTCGGGAAACGGGTGTGCGCGGACGCGATCTTCCGGTCAGCGGCGAGCCTTTCCCCGGCTGGGAGCTTCTCGTTCCCGCTGTCCGCCCCCGCCCCGCGACGCTGCTCGACTTTTTCGAGCGGCCCGTCGTTCTGCTCGACGAGCCTGAGCTTACCAGCGCCGCCGCCGATCGGCTTTGGACGCGGCTCGGCGACGCACCGGGCATCGACCCCGAATCCGCCACACTCACGTGGCAGAGTTTCGCCGCGGCCGCCGCGACGCGGGATGTCGTCGAGATCCGCCAGCTCGACATCGGCGCAGGTGACGAAAATTCCTTCTATATTTCGAGCCGGCCCTCAATGGCGTTTCACGGGAACCTGCAGGTCGCGATCCGCGAAGCGAAGACGCTCCTCGAAGCCGGCGTCCGGCTCGCTTTCTTTGCCCCCACCGCCGGCGAAGTCGAGCGTCTCGCGGACGTCTTCGGCGAATACTCGATTCCATATCAGATCGATCTCGGCGGCGAGCCCGTCCCCGAGTATCTTCGCCAGCGCGCCCAGTCACTTAACGCCCCCCTTGCGCTGATTCGCGGCGACGTGGCGCGCGGCGCCGTCTTTCAGGAATCCCGCCTCGCGCTCTTCGGCTCGGAGGATCTCTTCGAGTCGCCCGAAACTGTCGCGCGCCCGTCCAAAGCGCACACCGGAACCGGCGTCTTCTCCGCCGATCAGTTCGATCTCAAGGCGGGCGATTATGTTGTCCACGTCGAGCACGGTATCGGACAATTCCTCGGCGTCCGCGAGATCGCCCAGGGCGACACCAAAGGCGACTACATGCTCATCGAGTACGCCGGCGGCAACAAGCTCTACGTCCCGCTCTCGCGCATGGACCTCGTGCAGCGCTTCCGCGGCGAAGGCGAATCGAAGCCCGTTCTCGACCGCATGGGCGGCGCCACCTGGACGCGCACCAAAACGCGCATCAAGACACGCATGCGCGACATGGCCGAGGAGCTTCTCAAGCTCTACGCCGCGCGCAAGCTCGCGCCCGGCTTCGCCTTCTCACCCGACAGCAACTGGCAGCGCGAATTCGAAGACGCCTTCGAGTTCACCGAGACGCGCGACCAGAAGACCGCCATCGCCGATATCAAGCGCGACATGGAGAGTCCGCAGCCGATGGATCGCCTGCTCTGCGGCGACGTGGGCTACGGCAAGACCGAAGTCGTGATGCGCGCGGCTTTCAAAGCCATGGGCGACGGCAAACAGGTCGCCGTGCTCGCGCCCACCACCGTGCTTGCCTTCCAGCACTTCCAGACTTTCCAGAAGCGCTTCCAGCCATTTCCGGTGCGCATAGAAATGTTGAGCCGCTTCCGCACCGCCAGGGACCTTAAAGCCGCCGTCGCCGACATCGCGGAAGGCAAAGTCGATCTCGTCGTCGGCACTCACCGCGTCTTCTCCAAAGACGTCCAGTGGAAGGATCTCGGCCTCGTCATCGTCGACGAAGAGCAGCGCTTCGGCGTCAAGCACAAGGAGCGTCTCAAGGAAATCTCGAAAGGCATCGACGCCGTCGCCATGAGCGCGACGCCGATTCCGCGCACCCTGCACATGTCGCTGCTCGGGCTGCGCGATCTCTCGGTCATCGAGACGCCGCCAAAAGACCGCTTGTCGATCCAGACGGTCGTCGCGCCTTTCGCTCCCGACCTCATCAAGTCATCGATTGAGCTGGAACTGGTGCGCGGCGGCCAGGTATATTTCGTCCACAACCGCATCGATTCCATCTGGAATCGCGCCGCGCTCGTTCAGGAAATGTTCCCCGCGATCCGCATCGGTGTCGGTCATGGCCAGATGCCCGAAGCCGAGCTCGAGAAGGTGATGCTGCAATTTATGCGTCACGAGTTCGACGTTCTCGTCTCGACCACTATCGTGGAGAACGGACTCGACATTCCGCTCGCCAATACGATGATCATCGAGAACGCCGAGCGCTACGGGCTCTCCGAACTCTACCAGCTCCGCGGCCGTGTGGGACGCTCCAACCGCCGCGCCTACTGCTATCTCTTCGTCGAGCCCGACAGCGAATTGACGGAAATCGCCCGCAAGCGCCTCGCCGCCCTCAAGGAGTTCAGCGATCTCGGCGCGGGCTTCAAGATCGCCGCCCTCGATCTGGAATTGCGCGGCGCAGGCAATCTGCTGGGTGGGGAACAGCACGGACACATCAACGCCATCGGCTTCGACATGTACGTCAGGATGCTCGAGGACACCGTGCGCGAATTGCGCGGCGAGGAAGTCGCGCCCGAGATCCATTCGACCCTCAACCTCGGTCTCGATCTGCGGATACCTGCCGCGTACATCACCGACGAGAACCAGCGTCTGCGCGCGTACAAACGCATCGCGCAGGCGGTCGACTCCGGCGAGCGGCAAAAAATCGAGCAGGAACTTGCCGACCGCTACGGCCCCGTGCCCGAGGGAGTGCGCGATCTACTGCAGTATTCCGGCATCAAGACCGCGGCGGAGAAGATCGGCATTGAAGCCATCGACCGCCGTGTTTCAATCCTGAACGTGAAGTTCCACGAAGAAACACGCGTCGACGGCGAAAAGTTGATGGCGCTGGTGAGCGGCACGCCCGGCGCTCAGTTCACGCCGGCCGGTGTTTTGCGTTTACCCGTCGAGACCCAGGCAGCCCCCTCGGCAATTTTGGACTTCATCGAGCAGAAATTGATAGCACCGCTGGCGTGAGACAGCGCACTGACGGCAGCGTTCGCGATTTTCAGGCGCGCCGGAAACGCTTCCACAAACCCGCGGCCGCGAGTATTCCCATCGCCACCAGGGGGAGTCCCGCAGGCTCGGGAGCCACCAGATTTGCCGAGTCGAGCGGGTAATCGAATCCGCTGGTGCTGCTGATCGTCACCCCGGGAATGGGATTGCCGTTCGCATCGGTCACCAATACATCCGTCAAATGGATCGTGCTCCCAAATGCCGCGCTGGCGCTTCCGCTGATTACGGTGTCGATGTCCGTGCCGACGTCCGCAGGATAAATCGGCGTCAAAAGGGCAATGGCCTCCATCTGGATGGTCGGATCGATCGGACCGCCGAACGGCAGGTCGGCATAGCTCAGCGTGAAGGTCGTCGGCACACTCCCGCCACTTACGGAACAAGTGGAAAGTCTGAGTCCCTGTCCCCTCGGGAAGCGAGAGGGTCGCGCAAAATTCGGCGGAAAAGAGGGAATCGGAAGCTGCCAGCGATCCGTCGACCGAGAAAATATAGTTCAGTGAGTAGACTCCAAGGCCACCCGCGGCGGTCACGTCGAGAGTATCTGAAAAACCGGCTCCGGCGGCCGCTGTCGTGGCATAAGAGTTCCCATCGCTGGTCGTCGAGTACTGATACATGTCCCGCTGATAGTTACTCACAGACAGATTGGCGGAGACCCTCCACAGATCGGCCGTGACTGTCGCCGAGACGGAGCCATCGAAAACCTGATCCGGTCCGTCATTCGGATTGGGAGTTACCTGGTGAATTGTCTGCTGTGACGGGTCGAAGCCGCACTGAGCAAAAGCGCCGTTATCAAGCTCCTCTGTGTCGGAGGTTGTCGCCGGAGCTCCCCAGCAGAGTTGGGTGAACGCAAATGGATCGGCGCGAGCCGTCGAATGGCAAACCGCGAACAGCGCCACTAAAGTGGGAGCTAAAAACCTGATCTCGATGCGCACTTGGGTACACTAGCAGGTTCTTCTATGGGGCTAACAATGAAATTCCGTGGACAAATTTGAGAATGAGAGTACTGGGCGTCATAAAAGCTGTGGTGCAGACTCTCAGTCCGCCGACTCGGTAATCGTGCCGGCGCTTGTTCTTCGGAAGTCCGTGAGAGATCCGAAACCAATTGAGGTAGTCGCTCTCAATGTGACGGTCGAGGACGAAAACCGCCGATGTCGTGAGCCCAAGCGAGGGCCCCGGCAATTTTCGGGGTTAATGGACAAAAACTGATCGCACCGCTGTCGTAAGAAAACACACGGCTATCTCGCGCGGATTAAGGGTATGTATGCCCGAGTCCGCCGCAGGTGCCGTTATTGGCGCAGCTGACTTGATCGCCTCCCACGCAGAAATAAGGTGATCAAATTGCTCATCATAAGACTTCATGGGCATCGCCGACTGTCCCGACTGCAGAAGACTGATGGAAGACGCCGGCTGTGCCATCGCTCTTCATCTGAAAACGCTGGGCGAAATATCGACCGCGGTAAACGGCGGTTCGGAAGCCGATCTGGATGCTCTGCTGATTGCTATCCAACAATACCGCGAGGCGGAGCTGGACGCTGTCCAGAAGTACGAAAACCACCGAATCATGCATGAGGCTCGCGTGCGAGCCGCCGGCAATTTCGAATAACGTACCTGAAGCCGACATGTTCCGAACGGCAGCGTATCCTGAATCATATTAGCTCCTGGAAATCGCTCTGCCTGACAGGGTTCGGCACGTGAAACCGACTACCCAGGCGGCCCCCCGGATTGAAGCGGCTGCCGCGGTCGCAGGTCGGGCGGTTGCCGCAGGGTTTCCGGCGTGAAAAGACCTTCTGCGGCAGTGTTGCAATGATGCGTCCACGCTCCTGCCACAGCGACACTCGAAGTTGCGAATCCTCTGCCGCCAGTTTCGCCGATCGCGCGCGCCCCCTGAACATCGCGTTTCCGAATCGAAAGGGCCTTGAGCCGGTTGACGAGATCGCCCATTTTCATCCGCTATTGGCCGGGTCGCAGGCCCGGTGAGTTGCTCATACCCGCAGCCCGGGATTCATTCCGGCTCCTCGTTCGCCACGAAACGTGACCGTATTTGCGAAATCGAGATTTGCGAAATCGACGACTAAGCCGCTCAACGCCGGCTCTGCGCCGGGCGGCGCGATAGCCGCACGCCCAGCGTAAAGTCCGCGAGCAAAACCGAGCAGCCCGATTGAACTTTTAAAGGCGATACCGCCAATCCGCGCACCCTGTCCAGCGCCGCATGCATTCGAGCAGGCGGTTTCGCCTGCCGGTCTTCGGCTTTTGAACCGCTCTCGTATTTCACTCCCGAAGCAACAGAGCCAACGGTCACTGACTCCAGGGATTACCGTGACAACATCGATGGGCTGAAGTACAATGTATCGAAATTAACAAGAATTCCTGGGAAGGAGCCCCACATGGCGAATTGTGAGCCGATCAGCGTAGCACTTCAGGTAGATCCGCCTTCCGGCGATAGCGAGATCGTGTTTCAACTGGATAAGATTTGCAATAACGACGACACTGCGGAATGGAAGATGCACTTTGAGCTGAAACAAAAAAATGCTCAAGGCACACTTGCGCCGGTTGTCACGCTCGATATAGATATCAACAAAGAAGACCATCCGGCGGCAGAGGCCACAGCGGCCAACGGACTGGACGAAGACCAACGGGCACAGGCACAAATCGCCGGAGTGACTTCTCTTGGAACGACCACCGGGGATGCCACGAAGGAGGATGCCCAGACGCAGGCCGCCGCAATTATTCCCGCGCGGACTACCTGAGAACCGACTGGAGAATTCGTGACGGCAACGTTCGCCCTCGTGGCGGCATTGGCCATCGGTTCGCCTGTGGCGCTCGGCGCGGAGGAACCGGCGTTGTGTACGGATGCCAACCCACTGAGCGCCTTTCAGGGTCGCACGATCGAGAAGCTGAGTATTACGTCGCCGATCTACTTCTTCTCCGCGGCAAATCACGGTCTCGCCGAACTGGCTGAAGAACTGCCGCTGAAGAAGGGTGACAAGTTCGACGTCCGCAAATACAGCGCGGGCGTGGGCCAGATAACCACCACGATTCGCACGACATTCATTGATGGTTTCTCCGCGATGCGCTTTGTCGTGACGACGCCGCGCCTCGAAAACTGCACCCCGAAAGGCGTCGAAGTTCATTACATCGTTTATACGTCGGTTTTTCCTCCGCTGAACGGGCGTTCATTCGAGGCCCGGCAGAACGAATTACAGCGGCCGGCGACCACGGGCGCCCAACTTGCTGCTACGGGCCGCTTTCTGGTTGTTCCCAATTTCGGGTACGACCACACGCGCCGGGGTTTCGGGGGGATGTCGGCCACAAGTCAGGCTCCGTTCGCCATTTTCGATCACTTCGACCTGAAGTCAGCGGCATCCTCCGACAGCCTGACCGGTGCGCTGGATCTGAACGGGAAGCACAGCGGCGGCAAGGGTTTTCTTAATCAGGCGGAGTGGCATCTTCGATCGACGTACAGCGATGTTCCCGCCGGGCCCGTCCACCTGAAAGAGGGAGAATTGGCCGCGAGCTTCTTCGGAACGAGCGGACAGGTTTCCCCAGCCCGTCTTCTTCTGCATTTCGGCGGCGCTGTCAGCGGTGGACACCAGCAAGGTCTGGCGCAGGATGCGCCCAATTCCCCGTATGGCGATCTCAAGTTCGCAGGCGGCCTCGAAGGTCAAAGAGGCGTGTCGGCGTTTGCCGCGTCTTATGGGCTGCAGCTCGGCAGCACTTTGCAGAGCCATACGGTGGATTTCGCCAAACATATTCTGGATTTCCGCTACAACGCTGAATGGTCGCCCCTGCCGAAATACCGGAAACCACCCGACAAAGACGACCGGGCGGATTTCATTGGCCGGCCTCACCGGCCCGTCACGCTCGAAGCTCGGTTCAATGCGGGTTATATCCAGGCATTCGGCCAGATTCCCGCGGCCGAGCGCTTTTTTGGCGGGAACCAGGCTCTGGCTCCCTTTATCGACGGGCAACCGTGGGACATCCGGGGCGAACCGTATATTCGCAGCATCCCGGAGAATCGTCTCGGGAGCTCCAACCCATCCTTCGGGTTTGGCGGCACACGTTTCTATTCCGCGAACCTGACGGTCGGAAAAGCCGTGTTCGGAAAATCTCTGGTGCCGCAGGAGCTCGGGAGACAGGATTTCGTCAACGCGCTCAATGTCGGCATAAAAACCGCAAAGGGAGAATTGTCCGACACCTACTTCGCTCACGACCCTCAGGTTTCGGCAGCGAGCGACGATGTGAGCGCGATCCGCGACCAACTGACCGATCTGAAATCGCGGCTCGGGAACTTAAAGTTCGATCCGCGGACGACCACCCGGGTTTCGCCGACGGTCAAGAGTCTCACCTCCGACGTAAACATAGCGCTGCTCACGGCGAAGAGCATTGCGGGCCAAAAGACAAGCAACCTCATCCCGAGGTTCATGAATACGCTGATACCCAAAATCACGGCCGATCTGGATAAACTGCGTCAGTCTCTGACAGCGGCCGATCAGGCCCAAACGGCGGCCGACCTGAAGAGCGTGAGAGATGCGCTCGATCAGGCGAGAGAGGATCTGGCGAAAAACTGGGCGATGCTGAATCCCGCCGAGGCGCGGACTCGCGCCGACCAGCGCGCCAGTCAGGACTTTGCCCCGGCGGAGCGGGTACTCGATACTTTTCTTTATAAACTGAACGCGTACTCGGTCGCCCCCATCGGGATTTTCGATGTGGCGCGAGTCTGGCCGTCGGGAGTCGGCGCGCGATACGCAATCGGAGGTGGATTACGCTTGAGCCTCGTCGTCGTGAACTTTACGATTGGGTATGCGGCGAATCCGTTCAGGCGGCCCGGGGAAGGGCCAGGGGCACTGTTTCTAAACCTCGACGTCAGTAACTTATTCCATTAGATTCGGGAGTGCTCAGGAGGCAAGGATGATCCGAGTGTCTGGAGTTTTTGTCCCGGCGGCTTGTTCCGCGATATTAATGACCGGTCTGGCCTGTGCCGATACCTTCCTGGTCGATGTGGACAACGTGACGATTGAGGCACCGGGTGGCCAGGTGGCGCTCAATTTCGCCATAGCGGGGGCCACGCCGCCGGCGAATTTCAATGTCATCGCTTCTTCGTTCTCCGGCGATCAGGGTTTAATCGACGTCAATATTACGAACCAGAGTTGCGGCCCCGGCGTGACGGCGGGGCCCTCGGCAACTCTCACGCCCAGCTCGTCACGGGTTGCGACGGCGTGTCTGGTTGTTAAAGGGCTTATGCCGGGAGCCAAATACACGGGAACTCTCGTAGTCTCCGCCGGCACGGCCGAGTTCCATAAGCTGACCATCAACGCAGTCGCCGCAACAACACCAACATTGGCGCTCGATCATCAGGCGGAAACGAAGCAGATAACGAAACCCTTGTGGGCTGTGTTGGGGATAAGCTACGAAACGCCCGTCGACTCAGTCGTAATAGTCGAAAAATCGGGCAAGAGCAGCGCCAGCGGTATTTCGGTTCGACTGGACTCGACCGCGAAGTCGCCTTCCGGATTTAACGACAAGCGCAACCTGGCCTTCGGCACACAAGGCAAACCGATCGATGATTTTCTGCAGACACCTGCCGGGCCGGACGCCTCGAGAACCGTCAACCCTGGAGGCCATGCCCAATTCGACATAAGCGCCCGAAATCTCGCGGCGGGAGAGTACACTATTCCGCTGCGTTTCTCCGGTACCAACACAGGCCCGGATACGCCGCAAACCTTGCTGACGCTCACGGTTCGGGTGCGGGACAGCATCTTCGCCGCGATTTTCTGGCTCTTCGTAGCCCTGATTAGTTCCTTCGTCGTCACGAAATTGCTCACCGGACTCCAGCGGGGCGCGGCCATGCGGCAGCAGATTCGCGACATGGAAAAAATGCGCGGCGCCGATATCAGTTACTCTCCGGCCGCGGTTTGGGTGAATGCGATGCTCCACCTGGCCGGAAAGCTTAGTTCGCGCTTTTGGCTGACGGGCGCCGATCTAATTGACGCCCGCATCAGTAAGACGAGGGCAATGATCGATCTGCTGAACCAGATCACGGATCTTCGCGCCAGTCTTTCGAGCAAACTTAGCGGGATGGCGAGATGGCGCGCGCTGCAGGCGCTCGACGTTTTGCTGTCCGGAATAGATCCGACGACAACCGATGCGGCAAAAATCGAAGGAGTAAAAGCGCAGCTCGCGGCCTTCAACGATTGGATCAGGAGCGAGACGCTGCCGAAGGTCTTCTGGACCACCATTGCGCCGGCTTTGCAGGAATTGCAGCGGCAGACGGCCGCCTGGGGCGACATCACCGGCGAAGCCAAAGCATTGGTGGACGGCCTGGTGGCAAACCTGAAGAACGCGCTCGCGACGCAGGCGCCCCCTCCTGCCGACGTGGAACAAGTTTACAGCGATTATGCGCGCCTTAAGCTGCTTTACGATCACAGGGACGACCCTGCTGTTTTCGATCAACTAAGACAATCTCAGCAGGATCTGGACCAGTGCTTCCATATCGCCGATAAGGCCGATTGGGACCGGCTTGAGAAATCAAAGCTGTCCATTGAGATGCCCCGGAATACCAATGGCGATGATCTCGAAGCATACGACCCGCTTTCGTTTTCCGTCACGTCGGACGATCCCCGAGCCGCGCATTCGTTCCTGTTCCGCCAGCGCGTGGAATTCGCGTGGAAGTTCACCCTGACCCGGGGAGGGACCACGGTTGCGGGCCAGGCGGTTCATCCCGTCACGCTGGAACCGAAAGCATTCGGGCCCTGGGTTATGCAATACTTCCCCCGTCCCGGCCAGGTTAACGTGAATGTGACACTCACGTACGACGGTAAGACGGTGAAGCCAGATCCGGCCCCGGGCCCTGTTATTCACGACACCTCGGATTTCGGGACTTTCCGGGCTTTCGCCAAGTCCGATTACATCGCCTGGGGATTCGCCGCTGTGGTGGCGCTCGTCACCGGCCTTTCGACGATCTATTTCAAAAACGCCACGTTCGGGTCGATGCAGGACTACATCCTGCTATTCCTGTGGGGCGTAGGCGCCGATCAGGGAAAGAATCTTACGCAGGCGTTGCAAGCCTATACCCCTTCGAGTCCAGCGCCAGGACCTGCAAGCAAGCCGGCTACGTAGGATTCCCGAGGCGTCAGCCCAGCGTAATTTCGGGCGTGTCCGGCGTTCTTAAGGCATTGGCGATTGTTACCAGGCAGGAAGATATCTCCGCGGCTGCCTGGGGCTTCAGGATCAGGTACTCGTCCTCGTCAATCGGTTTATGGGACTTTACCGTGACGGTTATTCCGCCTCCGCCGGGGAATTCAATTTTTTTTCTTGCTTCGTATTGAAACATTGCTTCTCCATCAGCGCCCGAGCCGCAGGTTGCGAACCACAGGGCCGCAGGTTCTGCGGCAAATGATACCTTTCGCGACCTCACAGTAACCTTCGTGAGTGACATCTCAGAAAAGCCCGCGGAGTCGCCTCGCCCCCTCGACTTAAGAATCAATACGATATGCTCGCAAGAAAAAGGCGTTCACGTTGTGAACCGGCAAGACCGGCGCGCTATATTTTTCACAGCGGCACCGGGTGCTGCCGCGGTAGCCGCCGCCTGATACGACACCCGCACCCCAACTGCACAATTGGGATGATTCGCCCGATTCGTAATCTGACCAAAACTCGGGTGACCCGTAAGTCGCATTCAAGCCGTTAAACAGCGGCGTATTCGTCAAATTAAACACCTCGAACCGGAACTGCGCTTTCAGATTCTCCCGGAACGTATATTCGGATGACTCGCCGTAATCGTGGTGTTCGCCTTCGTGGCATCCACATGTCAAATAAGAAGCCCCTGCCCCGGCGAGGCGATCGCCCAACTGGTGCCGCTCCAGCGCGCATAACTCGGCTCGCGGCTGCCGTACTGCAGATAGGAAAGGGATACCCGCCGCCAGCTCTTCAGCTCCTGGTCGACTTTGAAGTCGAGTTGGTCGGCGCGATCGTATTGCGGGGTCGTTACCGCAAAGTTCGTCGCTCCGAATAAGCGGTCGGCGAATTGGGCAGAGGAAAGGAGGACGCCAGCTTCTGCCCGACCGTGTCTATCGTGCGGCCTTGCGCGCCTCTTCCGCGTCTTCGCGCCGCGCCCCGGAGAGAATATCCACCAGGCCGTAGTTCCCCTCGTGGCAGGCATACTCGAACACCTCTTTGTTGGCGCGCTTCAGAAAAATCTTCGCCGTCCACGGTTTTGTCCACGCGCCGGGATCGTCGATCTTCACTTCCCACTGGAGCGTCTCAGGACCCGTGCGAGTGAAGCGTTCCACGACGTGCAGCTTCTCCGTCGAAACGTTCCGAAACGCGCCAGGCTTGAAGTTAGTGGAATCGACGACCAGCGTGTCGCCTTCCCAATGTCCGCGCGCATCGCCATCCCACGTCTGAACGCTCGCAGGCACGTGCGGCGATCCACCGATCGGAATGACGCGCGTGTCGTGAATCATTTCGGTCTCAATCGCCACCACTCCGCCCGACTGCACAATCTGACGGTAGCTCTGATATCCGGCTACTAATTGGGGCGTGCCGTACGTGATACAGCGTTCGCTCAGCGAGCGGTCCTCGGGACCAGCGGGGCTACCTCTTGTACCGGCAGCGGAAAGCCGGGCGCGCTGCCTTTCCTGCGCTTCCTGCGTCATCGGCGGCAACCGCCCGTCGGCGGGATCGGTGATCAGCGATGTCCGATTGTCCCAGTCTCGCGATTCGGTCCAGACGGAGCTGTAGTCGCCCGTCTGGCCGTCGGTACTCTTGAAGCCGCTCTTCGTGCCTTTCACGTTGGAGAGGACGGCCTCGAACGTCTGATCGAAAAATGCGGCGTCGGAATTGCCGTCGTCGAACAACTCAGCGGCTTTCTTTTTGAGTGCCGCGACTTCCTGTTCGGTCAGGTAGGGACGTCCCTCGACGATCTTCGGCCGCTCGAGCGGCGTCGCGCTGTTATTCGACCATACGCCCTGGAAATCAGGATGGCCGTCGGGAGTCCGGGGCGCCTTCCATGTGGACTGAGCGACTGCCGATGATGCAATGGCCGCCACAAAGAAGAGATTTCGGAGCCGCATTTTCAATCTCCCGTCCCTAATAAGTATATGCGCGAATCAGACGGATGTTGTTGCTGTCCGCCTTGCCGTTGGCGATTTTGACCTCGTCCCGTCCGGCCGGCGGTTGTGCCGGTCAGCCTCGCGTGGGCTTTGGTTCCGGAGGCGCGCAGCCGGCTCAACACGGTTTATTCGGCGCTCGCGGCGTGGGGCTGGACTCGCTGGAAATGGAATGGCGTCTGTGCGGCGGGGGCCGCGCAAGTCATACTCGCGCTGGGCGTCAGAGGATGGATGCACTTCCGCGCATGGCCGGTGCCCGTGGTGAGCGGCGACGCAGTGATCGCTTTTCGCGAATGATAAGTTGAGCTATGCCTGAAAAACCCGGTACGGAATTCTGGCGCAATATCCAACCGCTGACCAATGTCTTTCAGCCCGATGCGCTGCCCGAGACGTACATTCAGAACGCACCAGCCGATGAACTTCGCCTCTATGTTCCATTCAACGAGACAATCTATTCCCGCCCGCTCTGGATCGCGCCGTCGCAGAACCGGTGGTGCGACATCCTGATGGCGAAGACCGCGGGTCTCGTGAACCGGCACTATCATCCGCACGAGGTCTTTGCCTACACGATCTCGGGTAAGTGGGGTTATCTCGAACACGACTGGACGGCGACGGCGGGCGATTTCGTCTATGAGACGCCGGGCGAAGCGCACACGCTGGTCGCCTACGAGCACAAAGATCCGATGAAGGTCTTCTTTGTAGTGAAGGGGCCGCTGATCTGGCTCGATGACAAAGGCGAAGCGAGCGGACATTTCGACGTCCACAATTACATTGCGCTCTGCCGCGACCATTACGAGAATGTCGGCCTCGGCAAAGACTACGTGAAGACGCTGTTCCGCTGAACATGCCGGAGATCAGAATCGAAGCGGCGGTTGAGGCCGACACCGCCGTCATCCTCGAAATGATTCGAGCCCTGGCCGAATACGAAAAGCTCGCCCATGTCTGCTGCGCCACCGAAGAGCAACTGCGCAGGACGCTGTTCGGTCCGAAGCCCGGCGCCGAGGTGCTGCTGGCGCGCGACGGCGAACAAGCGATCGGATTCGCGCTCTTCTTCCCGAACTATTCGACCTTCCTGGCACAGCCGGGCCTCTACCTCGAGGATCTTTTCGTGACGCCCGAGGCACGCGGCAAAGGCGCGGGGCGTGCGCTGTTGCGCAAATTAGCGCGGCTCGCCGTTGAGCGCGGCTGTGGCCGGCTGGAGTGGGCTGTGCTCGATTGGAACGAGCCATCGATCGGCTTTTATAAGAAGCTCGGCGCAGTGGCGATGGACGACTGGACGACTTACCGGCTTACCGCCGAGCCGCTGAAGAAGCTGGCCGGAGTCCCCAAATGACCCGGCTCTATCTATACACCGGCACCAGTCCGGACCCGAAGCCGTTCTCTAATCGTCCCGCCCTCCAGCAGGCAAGCGCCAGCGCGATCACCAGAGCGTCATACTCGCCTGAACCTTCGCGCCAAACCGTGGACAAGATTCCGAAGCACGAACGAGATCGAGCCGGACAAGACCTGCTCGACTATGTCACCGACGTTTCAGCAGACCGCCAGCACCCTATTCGAGCGGAAGCGTTACCTTGCCCGCGGCGCCATTATAAATCAGCTCGATCGAACGCAGGCTTTCGATCTTGCCGTTAAACGAGAAAAATACCAGACCGGCTTCCGGAAGCGGCCGCTCGCCTTCCGCAAGCGACGCCATTTTCACTTTCCGCTCCATGGCGAGTTGCATCCCGATGGGCATTTTCGCGGGCGCGGCAGGCGGATCGTTCTGCCCGCCGCC
Organism: Bryobacteraceae bacterium; assembly: GCA_035552355.1. GTDB lineage: Bacteria > Acidobacteriota > Terriglobia > Bryobacterales > Bryobacteraceae > BOG-234. The sequence continues at coordinate 20,230 of DASZLP010000169.1, forward strand.
GCCGACGCTGGTCTTCGATTTCGATGCGGCAGGCTCCGGCGGAATCCATTCGGGATCCTTCAGCGAATGGAATGCGGACTCGTAGGGCTGAGCCGGCAGAAGAGCCTTCTTACCGTTCACACGAAGCGAGAAGTCCTTGTAGGAAAGATTGACGCGGGCGTCGGACGGTCCGAAAATGCCGATTTCAACCAGGATGTAGTCTTCCGTCGAATAGACTGCATCGGCGGTGGGTATGCCGTGTCCGGCAAAATCAGCCGCGATCGTGACCTTTCCGGCCTGAGCGGAGGCGCGATAATCTCCGGCAGTGGCGCGCGGAGGCAGGGGCTTTGCCGGATTGACTACCTGCGCCGCGGCAACGCCGAACAGAACAACAATCAGGACGGCGGGGAGCAGTGCTCCCACCCGCAATTCATGGTGAAACTGCCTTTTAAACATACAAACGCCAGTCTATACGCATGCCGGCGCCGCTGGATTGGCAGCTCCACCGCTGAATTTCATCCATCCCAGTCACGCCCCTGAGTTCTATTCGTTTTCCGTCGACTGCTGAGAGCTTCGAAGTGTGCCGCGGCGAAGGGCGCGGCTCTTCATCAATACGAAAAACACCGGCACCAGAATCAGTACGTGGATGGTCGAAGTCACCATGCCGCCCACGATCGGCGCCACGATCGGCTTCATCACGTCCGAGCCAACCCCCGATTCGCGCAGGATCGGAATCAGGCTTGCAAGCACCGCCGCAACGGTCATCAGCTTTGGCCGCAATCGGTGCACCGCTCCTTCGATTGCCGCATCATGCAGTTCGCCCAGCGTCATCGCCGTGCCTGCAAGTAGTCTCTTGTCGAGGGCTTCGTGCAGATACACCACCATGACGACTCCGGTCTCGACCGCGATCCCGAACAGGGTGATGTATCCCACCCATGCGGCAACGCTGAAGTTATATCCAAGCCACCATTGAAGAATCAGCCCGCCCGACAACGCGTAAATTGTGGGGAAGATGAGAACAACCGCTTCCGCCGTAACACGCCTTGGCAGCCTCGCCCGCCGCTTCGGCCAGGCTCGGATTAGCTCGGTCTTGATGGCTGGCCAGCAGATGAAGGCGAGTCAGTTCGCAGCTTGCGCGGCGACGCGTCGCGATCCGTCCCATCTTCATTTCTTCAATCTTCATCATTTTCATCCTGCCCCGGTGTTCTAAGGTTTTCGGTTTTGACTTTCCGGTCATCCATACACCGGCAGCAGCCCCGGCTGCAGCTCACCTTGCACCAAAAGCTATAAGTGGAGTTTCAGCATCGTGATCGGGTTGTAGGCTGTCTCCTTGTCGTCCTGAATATTAGCCATGTAGAAGAAGTCGCTGCGTCCGACCACGCCCGTGGTTATGCCGTCAAACAGCGGATTGCGGCGTTCCAGAACCTCGAATCGTCTGATGGCCCGAAGGTTGTGACTGAGAATAAGGCGGACTACGCGCGGGGCCATGAAGCCATTTTGAATAGCTATCAATGCCCCGCGATGAAAATAGAGACCGTCGATAGTCGCGAGACACAGGTTGTCGGGACGCGCAACAGGAACAACAGCGTAGGTTTTCAGATCCACGACGCTGATTCCATCAGGGAATGTCGAGACATAAAGCAGGCTGCCGTCCGCTGAGAGGGTGATTCCATTTGCGAATTCAAAGTGCCCGGGAAGTCTCGTCAGATCCGAAGCGCCGTTCGCCAGATGCCACACTGCACCGGCGCGCGTATCGGTCAGGTATATGTCACCCGCGGGGCCGAAGGCCAAATCGTTGAAGTTGTGCCCTGCGCCGGTCACCGGATATCTGCGAACCAGCCCAGCCGAGGCAAGATCATAATGAATCAGCGCTGACTCTTTGTCCGAATTGTTCAGGAGCCAAAGCCCGCTACCGTGTGCCTTGAGGCCGACAACTGTGCCGAGACCGCCCACGAATTGCTGGCAATCTCCGACGGCCGGGCAGCGAACTACTTTTCCTTTTTTCATGCTCCCAAGATAGAAGTATTTACCCTTCGGATCATAAGCAACGCTCTCGGGCGCCAGGTCACCCTCGGCGATCTGGAATGCCGGGCTGCTGTGTGAAACCGCTGGCGTCGCTTCGCGCACGGCTGCGAGAATCTCCGCAAACTCCCGCGTGCCACGTAACTCCGTGAAGATTGACTCGCGCGAGGGGTCGAGCCCAACCTTCAGTTCGGCCGCCTTCCGGAGCCACTGGATCGTTTCGGGCCATTGTTTTCCAAATGCAAACGTACGGGCCATTTCGTAGGTGACCGTAGCTTTGTCCGGAGAGGATTGGAGTAGCTTTTCGACCCGCGCAACCTCAGCCCGGAACAAGGGCCAATCGGTGTTGGACAGGCTGCCCGACGGCGGAAGCTGAGCTCGTGCTGAGGCTGGCCATGCGGCAAGGGTGAGTACCAACGCGAGGAAGCTATCGATCTCCCAAAATACCTTCATGATCGTCGGCCGCCACGCAAGTCTGCGACCAATATAGCGGCTATTTGATGGCTGGGCAGGCGAATAGCTGGAATGATTCTCGGCGGTGCACGACTATGGGCGCCATGCTATTCCGCCTGCCGAAAACGACGGCCGCAACCGTACTTCGGCGCCTCCAGGTGACTCAATCGCCGGATCCGAATCCCTCAAAACGACCTCATAGGAGGCCAGAATTTCCGCGCTCGATAGTCCCCCACAAGTGCGCGCAGATCCGCGGCCGTCGGCTTGAACGTCACCTGTTGTTGCAGCACTCCGCGAAGACTTCCCGGTTCGCCTGTTAGAGCTGCGCAAGCAGGCCTCGCCCAATGCCGAGTTCCCACGCAGCAGCGGGCCCTTCGCGCCCTCGATCAACTCCGCCTGAATTGTGTCCGTCGCGGCGAGGCCCCCAAACCCGCACCGGTTTGAAACCGAAAACCCTGCGTTTATCTGGATTTCCCGATGCTGCTGGCCTTCACGATGGTGGCACAGGCTTCAGCCTGTGGCTTTTAGATATCAATTGCCCGCGTTCGAAACGCCGCTCAACCGCTGAATCAGCGCCACTGTCGTCGGATGCGCAATGCCGCCGGTGTTGGCCACCCCGCCGACGCCCATCGCCACGTCGAGCGGCGTGCGGTCCTGTTTGTTTTTGATGTTCAGCTTCGCGCCGTGATCGGCGAGGAACTGGACAATGAGGTCTGCGCCGCGCGCGGCCGCACCGTGCATGGCCGTGTCGCCGCGGTCATTAACAGCGTTGACATCCGCGCCGCTCGCCACGAGGAGCTTCATGCATTCGACGAAGTCGGCCTCGGGCTTGTCTTCGCCGCCCTGAAAGCGCGCGCCCATGCCGGCGCCCGCCACAATCAGCGGAGTGTTGCGGTCATTGGCGGCTTTGTTGGGGTCGGCGCCGTGCGCGATGAGAAGTTTCATCGTTTCGACGTCGGCCGATCTGGCCGCGCGCATGAAGGGAGTGTTGCCGTTGGGAGCAACCGCCGCGTTCTGAGCCGCGCGCGGCGGAATCTTCACGGTCATCGCGCCGTTGGGGTCCGCGCCGTGTGAGAGCAGGTAATTGATGAAGCCAAGCTCGTCGAGCTTGCCGGTTACGGCTTTGCGCGGACGATTGCCCTGGTAGTCGAGATTGTGCATCTCGACGGTTAGATAAAGCGCGCCCTCTTTCGTGCTGGCTTGGCGGTCGACGAGGAAAGCGGCGAAATCGTAATGGTCGTTGAAGATGGCTTCGAGAAGCGGAGTGAATCCATAGTCGGCTTCGGCGGCGTTGATGTCGGCTCCCGCGTCGAGCAGCGCCTGAGCGCTTTCGATCGAACCCTGGCGGGCGGCCAGCAGCAGGGCCGTGAGGCCACCGCGCGAATAGACGGCCTGTGTGCCTCCGGCGGCGACTTTGCGGAAGTTGAAATCGTAAAGCGTGGAGCGAGCGTTGACGTTCGCGCCGGCTGTAATGAGCAGACGGGCGACATCCGCGTGGTTTTCGGCTACCGCGGACATGAGCGCTGTCTCGCCGCGATACTTGTCGGTTGCGTCGACCGTCGCGCCCGTGGCCAGCAGCGCTTTGACACCGGCGACACTTCCGGTGCGCGCGGCGGCCATGAGCGGAGTTTCGCCTTCACCGAAGGCGGCATTGACGTCCGCGCCCGCTTTGACGAGCGCTTCGATCATGGCCCCGTCACCAACGCCGCAGGCTTCCGAGAGCGCGGTGATGTTGTAGCGATTCGATGCTTTCACGTCGGCGCCGGCGGCGAGCAGGAGTTTCACCGCGTCGAGGTCGTCGTTGTGCGCGGCCCAGAGAAGCGGCGTCATGCCGGTGACGTCGGGAGTGTTGATGCCTGTCTTTTCCTTGACGAGAGTGCGGAGTGCGGCGTCATCGCGATTCTTCGCCGCGTCAACAACGCGGAGATCGGGCGCGGCGGTGGCCAGGGTTGAGAGGGCGAGGATGGCGGCGAGAGTGCGCATGGGTTCAGACCGCGATCATTCCCGAGCTGTCGCCGAGTTTGCCGGTATGAACGCCGGCGACCTCGAGCAGTCCAACAAGGAGGTTGGAAAGTGGAGTATCGTTCGGGACCTTGACATGGCGGTCGCCCTTGAGGCGTCCCGCCGCGCCGCCGGCGATGAGAATCGGCAGATTGTCGTGCGCATGGACGTTGCTGTTGCTCATCCCGCTGCCGTAGAGAATCATCGTGTTGTCGAGCATATTGCCGTCGCCCGCCTGCATTTTGTCGAGCTTCGTGAGGAAGCGGGCGAACATCTCCATGTGGTACACGTTGATCTTCGCCTGCTGCTCTTTTTTCACCGGATCGTTCTGATGATGCGAGACCGGATGGTGTCCGTCGGTTACGCCGATTTGCGGATAGGTGCGCGTCGAAAGCTCGCGGGCCAGCATGAACGAAACGACGCGCGTGATGTCGGCCTGAAACGCGATGGCCCAGAGGTCGTAGAGAAGGTTGGCGTGCTCCTCGAATGAATCCGGGATTCCGACCGGAGCATCGGGCGCGCCGAAACTGGTCGATTCGCTGTTCTGCTTTTCGACGCGAGCGATGCGGCGCTCGATTTCGCGCAGGTTGTCCATGTAATCGTTGAGGCGGGATTTGTCCTTCGTGTCGAGTGTCTTCGAGAGATCGCGGACGCTCTCGGTGACACCGTCGAGAAGGCTGAGATCGTCATGCAGACGCGCGACACGCTGCGCGGCAGTCGATCCGTCGCCTCCGAACATGCGTTCAAAGAGGACGCGCGGGTTGAGCTCCATCGGGTTGGGCGTCGTCGGCGTGCGCCACGAGATGGTGTTCATGTAGGAGCAGGCGTAGTCTCCGCCGCAGCTTCCAAGCTCCGACGCGTGGTCTTCGGTGGCGATTTCGAGCGACGGGAATGAAGTCTCCTGGCCGATCTTCTGTGCGACGATCTGGTCGACAGTGGTGCCGCTGAGGATTTCGGTGCCGTGCGCCGGCTTGGTGCCATTGAGCCACATGGCGTTGCTGAGTGTATGGCCGTTCTCCGCGATCAGCGATGTGCCGGAGACGATCGTCACGCGGTCGCGGAATGGTTCGATGGGTTTGAGGATGCGCGAGTATTTGAAGCCGGGCTGGTCTCCGATGGGTGTCCACTGGGCCATATAAGCGCCCATGGGGATGTAGATGAATCCGGCGCGCAGGACGGGCTTTGCGGCGGTGGCGGCAAGAGCGGTGCGCGCCGGAATCATCGCGTCGAGCAGAGGGAGCGCGACGGCGGCTCCGGCGCCACGAAGCAGGGTGCGGCGGGAGAGATGTCTTTTCGTCAGAAACATGAGGACTCCTTACATGCAACGGTCTTCATCTTGAACTGGGGACTGTTGACGATGCCGAGCACGAGCGATGAGAAGCGGTAGTTTTGTTTTTCGGCGTCGCGCTCGATGCCGCGTATGACGGGCATGTCGTAATATTCGGTCTCGCGTCCGAGCGCGTAGGTCATCAGCATGCGCGTCATGGTGCGGACGAACTGCTCGGGATGTGCCGAGAGAATATCGATCAGGGCCGATGCCCCGTTGATCGTCGAGCCGTCGGACAGAGTCGCCGAAGCATCGACTACCGTGCCCTGATCGGCCGTGCGCCACGCGCCGATGGCGTCAAAATTTTCGAGCGCGAATCCGAGAGGGTCCATCACCTTGTGGCATCCGGCGCAGGCGGCGTTCGAGCGATGCTCTTCCATGCGCTGTCGAACGCTCCCGGCGGCGGTCTCCTTAAAAGGCGGAACGTTTGGCGGAGGCGGCGGAGGCGGCGTTCCCATGATGTTGGTCATCACCCACTTGCCACGAAGGACGGGCGAAGTGCGATTAGCATACGAAGAAACGGTGAGGATGCTGCCTTGTCCCAGCAGGCCGCGGCGCGCGGGGTCGGTGAGCTTCACTTTGCGGAACTGATCCCCGTAAATGTTCGGGATTCCGTAGTGCCGCGCGAGGCGATCGTTGACGAAAGTGTAGTCGGCGTTCAACAGGTCGAGCACACTGTGGTCCTCGCGCATGATGCTGCCAACGAAGAGCTCGGTCTCATGCTGGAAGGCCTGGCGGAGATTGTCGTCGAAGTCGGGGAAGATCTGCTGGTCGGGCGCGGTGGCTTTGAGATTCCGGAGATAGAGCCACTGGCCGAGGAAGTTGGAGATGAGCGCGTCGGCGCGTTTATCCGCCAGCATGCGTTTGATTTGCGCGTCGAGGATGGCAGGGTCCTTGAGCTTGCCGTCGGCGGCGAGAGTCAGCAGCGTTTCATCGGGGATGCTGCTCCATAGAAAGAAGGACAGGCGCGAGGCGAGCTCGTAATCGCTGATCCGGTACACAGAACCGGCGGCAGCGCCGGGCGGATCGGTTTCCGAACGAAAGAGAAACTGCGGGTTGACGAGCAGAAAGGCGATGCCGTTCTCGATGCCGGCGTCGAAGCTGCTGAAGTTGTTGCGTCCGCGCTGGAAGTAAGTCAGCAGGCGCTCGGTCTCGGCATCGGTAACCGGACGGCGATACGCTTTGCGCGCGAGGCCGGTGAGAATCTGACGCGCGCAGGCAACATCATCCGCGTTGGATGCAGGATGGCACGTGAAGATGGCACGGCGGCTCGGAGTGTTGCCCGATCCGGTCGGCTTGATGGGGCCGGTGATGGACATCCAGTCGACTTCGGGTATGCCGGCGGTGTTGACCGGGTCGAGCTTCTCCCGTCCGAAGGGCTGCAGGATATCGACGTTCGGGCCGGTCGTCTTTTGCAGGAAGGCGATGGCGACTTCGTGCGGTCCGGCTTTGACGGGTATCTGGAGCTCGACGCGTTTCGAAATCTGCTCGGCGGATGCGCGCGGGTTGGTATTGCCGAGATCGGCGTCTTCCTGTCCCCCGATGGTCACGAGCTTGACGCGCGCGCCGTCGAGAGTGATCTCGACGCGGGTGGGAAATTCGAGTCCGCGAACCGTGTTGACGGTGTTGGCCCAGAAGCGGACTTTGAAAAGGTATTGGGCGTCAAGCGGGAAGTTGTATTTGATGAGCAGTCCCCCGCGTGTGCCGATGGGGAGCCCGTCGATGTGCTGGTCCTGCGAGGCGTCGGAACGGACGCGGAACGTGTCAGTGAGAGGCGTGATGTTGGGATCGCCGACGGCGATAGAGCTGATTTTCCACGCCGCGGAGAGATAACGCTCGAGCAGAACGGGCGAGACAGTGAGGGCGTCGGCGATGTTGTCGAATCCGGCGCTCGAATCGTCGGCTGGAAGTAACTGGCTGACGTCAACGTTGAGGGCCAGAAGGTCGCGGACGCCGTTGCCGTACTCGGCGCGATTGAGGCGGTGGATTCCGACGCGGCCAGGATTTGGATGTTCCACAGCCGCTTTGTCGAGCTCGGTTTCGGCCCAGGCAGCGAGAGAATCGAGAGCTGGTTTATCAGGGCGCGGAAGCCCAGCGGGCGGCATCATACCGCCGTGGATCTTCTCGACAACCTTTTCCCAGATCTCAGCATGGCCGGTGAGGTTGGTAGTGTCGATTTTTTCGAGGACGAGTCCGCCGGTTTTAAGGCGTTCGCTGTGGCAGGTGACGCAATATTGGTCGAGCAGCGCGCGCGGGTTGAAGCCGGCGGGCGGTTGTTTGGGGGCGGCGCTGGCTGACGGGATGTGAAGTGAGGCGCAGAGAAGGGAGGCGCAGAGAAACGCTGCCGTGAAGCTGCTGTGCCTGACCTGCGAGTCCGTCATTCTGTAGACCGCCTCTGGCGCGGACGGTTCGCCGCCGCGCGTATCTGGAGTGGCGAAGACGGCGCGTGAGGGCCCGTTTCGGCCTACCGGATTCTATCTCAGTCGGATACGGGCGGCAATGGTGGGAATGCTTCCCGGAAATGCTCCACTGTCGCACCCGTGACGGAGACCGCGTCAAAGCGCACATGACCCTCGTCGGCACTGGACCGCCGGATGTAATCTCGCGCGGCCCTGCGGAGCGCGTCGATCTTATCCGGATTGATCGCACGTTCCGGCACGCTCACCTCCGCCGAGGCGCGCGTTTTGACTTCGACGAAGACCAGCCAGTCGCCCTCCCACGCAATAATGTCGATTTCTCCGCCACCCTGCGGCGGGCGCCAGTTGCGCGCCACGACCGTAAAACCGAGGCGCCGGAGATGCCGGTGAGCGATGTCCTCTCCATGCTGCCCGGTTTGCCGTGAGGTGTTGCGCAGCTTGCGGTAACGCAGGTTATCGGCGAGTTTGTACAGCGGGGCTAACGGGTTCAAATTCGAACTCCATGACTTTGCCGCGTACCAGATAACAAAGATAGAACTCCCAAAACCTGCGGAATCGCGGCAGATGGTTCACGAGGAATTCGAAGCCCAGCCATTTCCAGAAGGCTAGTAGCTTCACACGGACGGAAATCTCACGGAATTTTGCGTTCGTGTAGTATCCGAACCCGCCATGGTCTTCCCCGAAGTAGCGGAAGGAGAAGCTGTTCAGGTGATGTTTGTGGGTAGGATCGCAGAACGAGCTGTAGTCGGTGTAATGGGGTGTCTCGATCCGCACGCGCCCCCCCGGCCGCACCAGCCGATGGAATTCTTCCATAGCCCGGATGACGTCGGTCAGATGTTCGATGACGTGGATGGCGCGCAGATTGTCGAACGAACGGTCGGCGAACGGATAGGGGAACCGTTCGAGATTGCAGATGACATCGGCCGCGCTGGCCGGATTCAGGTCAATGCCGATTGAGCCGGGGTATTTGCGGATTCCGCAGCCAACATCGAGCGTCCTCACGTCAATGCCCTGCCGGCGCAAAGGCGCGGCTATGGCAATCACAGAGACCAGTGCCACCGCAGGCCTGCGAAGCCTCCTACAATCGTCCCGGTTACATATTCATCGCTGTTCGGAGCGCTCTTGAAGTGAAACGCCTTGCCGCCGCCAACCAATTCCCACTGCCCGCGCCGGACCGAGATAGTTGCCTCCCCATCCCAAATATCCGCCCTGTGATAAAGGCCGAATCCGGAACCCGCCACGCGTAACAGCACATGGGGCACGATCGCGTATTCTGCGGCCAGTCCAAAGGTGGGCAGCACGATCTGCTTCGTTCCCTGACCCGTCTCACCGGCCGTGACCAGGGGCGCGTCGATGGTCGACTTGAACTTGACGAACTGAACCTCCCACAACGATTTGACGCGGAACTTTGCGACGGGGAATTTGTGCGGATAGAGCAGATCGTCAAGATACAGTTTGGCCCGCGTGATCTGATATTGAGTCGAAAGCTGATCGCCCTTGTAAAACTGCGTGGCGAACAGATCGGTGTCGGCGGAAGCGACCTGATTCCCGTCACCTTTCGTGATCGAACCCTCGAACTTCAACTCACCCGTGCGCGTGATCGGAATGCTCAGCTCGAGGACCGGTGTGGACTGGCGCACTTTTCCGAGATCCGACAGGGTCTCGAAATCGAACGCCGTTCGTCCGGTGATCAGACCAGGGTTGCTGGCGGCGCCGGTCACCCAGTAAAAAACGCCGACCGTAAACGTGCGCGGGTCTGGATAATCCGGACCGGTCTTTGCCGCCGGCGCCGCCGGAGGGGGAGCTATCGGCTGGGTGGCAACCGGGGTCTGGGCGGGTTCCGGCTGCGCGGCAACCTGCGCCAGTGCGGGCATGGTTAGACCGGCAGAGCAAATCAGGAGACCAATTTCAAAGCAAAAAAACCTCAAAGCACTCCTCTCAAACTGCCAGTGACGCTTCGCGCCACGGGCGGCGGAAAACCCGCACTTGGCCCCAGGCATACCTGTGGTGGGATTTGGACCGGGCCGGCCTGAAGCCGCCCGTACATCTCGTTCAGATTGTATACGCAGGTTAGTGTTGCCCTGGGTACAACGGATGACGACTTTGAATGAGCCCGGAATTATATACACATTTACTTCCGGACTTCGGCCGCGCGTTGGACTATCATGGATGCAACCGTGGATTACGAATCAGTTTCAGCAGCCCCATGACGGATTTTCCACGGGGCAGCCACGGAGGAGTCGGGGATGAATTTCGTCGCCGGATGTGAAACCTGTCGAAGCCTGTCCGCTGAGTATGAGGCAGCGACGATGCAGTGGTTTCGTGTGCAGGGCCAGTTGCGTGTGGCGGAGTACTCTCGCGAAGCCGAGGCTTCGACCCGTATTATCGCGGAGTTGAACGCCATCGCCGCCCGGCGCAACGCAATCCGCGACGCGGTAGAGAAGCATAATTTCGAAAAGCACCCGCGGGCCGCCACGGCCAGGTAAAAAGCTGTCAGCGATCAAAAAAGCTGTCAGCGATCAGCCGTCAGCTAATGAGGATCGCGCCGCAGGCGCATCTAAACTTAACTGAGGGCTGGGAGCTTAAAAAGCCGCAGCCATAGCTCATAGGGTGCGCGCCCGCGGCGCGTTTAAATTCAGCCTTAAAAGCCGCGCCGCAGGCGCACTCCGATCTGGCTGACGGCTGACGGCTGATAGCTGATCGCTGAAAGCTTTTTTTGATAGCTGACGGCTGATAGCTTTATTATCAAATTGTGGCGGCTAATCTCCTGCCTGCGGCCGCGGCAGCCGGCGAGTTGGCCGAGCGCTCCGGAATACGCGAGGCGCTGCAATGGTTCACGCGTGAAAAGCAGTGGGTGAACGAAATTCATCTGCAGCTTTGCCGCGTGCCCGCACCCACTTTCCTCGAACAGGAACGCGCCGAATGGATCGCGGGCCAGTTCCGAACCATAGGCTGGCACGTCGCGATCGATCGCGCCGGAAATGTGATCGCATCCCTGCATGCCGCCGCCGAAGGGCCCTTAGTCGCCCTCACTGCGCACCTCGATACGGTCATTGCGCCGCGCACTAAAGACGACGTTTTCATCGACCGGGACGGCGATCTGCGCGGACCGGGGGTTTCCGACAATGGCGCCGGTCTGGCAGCTCTGCTGGCGGTCGCGAAGGCCGTCAAATCGGTCCAATCGAACGGCCTCTGGAGCGGGCTCCTGCTGATCGCCAATGTTGGCGAAGAGGGCGAAGGCGACCTTTGCGGCATCCGTCACATTTGCGCCCAGGCGGAACTGATCCAGCGGATCCGCGCGTTTGTGGTCCTCGACGGCGCCGCGACCGATCACATCACGACGCAGGCCCTCGGCAGCCGGCGGTTTGAAATCGTGTTCTCCGGCAGCGGCGGCCATAGCTGGAGCGACTTTGGGATCGGCAACCCGGTGCACGCTCTGAGCCGCGCCATCGCCAGTTTTGTCGATCAGCGGCCGATCGATCCGCGGGCGACTCCGAAGGTGTCGATCAATGTCGGGATCATTGAGGGCGGTGCCAGCATCAACGCCATTCCGGCGAGCGCGCGGGCGAAGATTGATATTCGCTCGGAGAGCAATGACAAGATCGATCAGCTCGTGACGGTCCTTCATAACGCGGTTTCGAGGGCCGAGGATATCGAGAACTCCCGCGCGGCCGGAGCGAAGGTAGCCGCCCGCATCCGCGAGATCGGCACCAGGCCGGCGGCGCGACTCCCGGGCGACGCGCCGATTGTCGCCCGTCTCCGTTCCGTCGACGCGCATCTGGGGATTCGCTCCCGCCTTGACTGCGCCTCGACGGACGCGAATATTCCTCTCGCCATGGGAATCCCGGCCATCTGCATTGGCGCCGGTGGGCAGGGTGGCGGCGCCCACACGACGGGTGAGTGGTATCGTTCCGACGGCCGCGACCTTGGCCTGAAACGGGTGCTGTTGACGCTCGCGCTGCTGATCCATGATTTGGAATGAACACGGGATTCGGAATGAACACGGCATGAAGCGGGCGAGGGCCGAACTGGCTCTCGCCGGCATCACGATCATCTGGGGGACGACCTTCGTGGTTGTGAAAGCCGCGCTGGCCGAAGTCTCGACGTTCGTATTCCTCACCCTGCGATTCTGGGTCGCAGCGTTGACTCTGTTGGCGATTTACCGACACGCGCTCCGCAAGGGCGGGGCTGCCGCGGGTGTTTTCGCCGGAACGTTACTCTTCACCGCCTATGTCTTTCAAACGCTGGGACTTGAGCTGACGACGCCGTCCAAATCGGCCTTTCTCACCGGGCTTTCGATTCCTTTGGTACCTTTTATCGCATCGATCGTCTATAAGCTCAGGCCGCGCCCTCTTGAGGTTGCGGGCATCCTGATCGCTTCAACCGGAATGGCGTTGATGACGACAACGTCCTTTTCCGAACTGCTTACGGGAATGACCCGCGGGGACGCGCTCAGCCTGCTTTGTGCGGTAACGTTCGCTGTTCATATCGTGTTTATCGGCCATTATTCGCAGCGCCATGGGTTTGAGTCGCTCGCGGTCGTTCAGATCGTAACGGCCGCGCTTCTCGGTTCCATTCTATTTCGGTTTGCTGAGCCAGTTCGGTTTCACCTTACGCCGGGTGTGGCAGCCGCCGTGCTTGTCACAGGTTTACTGGCGACGGCTCTGGCTTTTACGACGCAGGCATGGGCACAGCAGTACACGTCTTCCACCAGAGCAGCTCTGATTTTCGCTCTGGAACCGCCGGTGGCGTGGCTCACTTCGTGGGCCTTGACGGGCGAAAAGATGACCGATCGCGGTAAAGTAGGAGCCGGAATGATTTTAGCCGGGATACTCGCTGTCGAGCTGAAGCGGAGCGCAAGCCGGTGATGAAACGATCCCTTCTGTTGCAACATCTCAAACACGTAGGGCCGATGGCTGCGCCTGTGGCCATGGAAAAACGCAGCCGCTTTCCAGACTTTGGACCAGGAGCACGCAGATCATGAGTTTTTACGATAAAGTGCGCAGACAGAAATTCCTGTCGTTCACGCTGATATTGTTTACGTTGTCGGTCGGTATCGTGATCGGCACTCTCGTCCAGACGGGCGCCAAGGCGGCCAGAGAGCAAACCGCCGCTCCGGACGCGACGCCGCTCACCATTCCGAACCCGGTGCAAACGCAAAACGACTTCACGCGCGTCGCCAAGCTCCTTGAGCCCTCGGTCGTCAACATCTCGACGGAGTACATTCCGAAAACCAACGTCCAGACGCGAGCCACGCCGAATCTGCGGCGCCGTCAACCGCAACAACAGCAGCAGCAACAACCGGATGACGAAGATGACAACAACGGCAGCGGGAGTCTGCAGGACTTCTTCAACCGCTTCTTCGGCGGACAGGGCGGCAATCAGTTCCAGGAACCCGAAGATCAGCGAAGCGCCAGCCTCGGTTCGGGCGTGGTGGTCGACAAGAACGGCTATATCCTGACGAACAATCACGTTGTCGACAAAGCGACGAAGATCACCGTCAAATTCATGAATGACGACAAGGAGTACCCCGCGACCGTAGTCGGCACGGATTCCGATACCGACTTGGCCGTGGTCCACGTCGATCGTAAGAATCTTACGGCCGCGAAGGTAGGTAATTCCGACGCGCTGCAAGTCGGCGATTGGGCGATCGCCATCGGGTCTCCGTTTGGATTCGAGGCAACGATGACGGCTGGAATTGTCAGCCACGTCGGACGCGACATCCCTGGCGACCAGAAACAAAGCTTCCAGCACTTCATCCAGACGGATGCGGCTATCAATCCCGGCAACAGCGGCGGTCCGCTGATCAACATCCGGGGCGAAGTGGTCGGCATCAACACGATGATCGCCAGCCGCAGCGGCGGTTATCAGGGGATCGGTTTCGCGATGCCGATCAATACCGGCGTCAAGGTATACAACCAGATCATCCGCAGCGGACACGTGACGCGTGGTTCGATTGGTATTCGCTTCCGTGAAATTGACAACCCCGAGAACAACAACAGTCTCCTCAAGGTTTACGGGGCCGATCATGGCGGAGTAATGGTCGACTCGGTTGAGCCCGGCCAACCGGCCGACAAGGCCGGGATGAAGGAGCACGACGTGGTTGTCTCGATCGACGGCAAACCGGTGACGAAGGGGCAGGATCTGATCGATATTGTTGCCGACAGCCCCGTGGGTGCAGACCTTAAAGTGGGAATTATTCGCGACAAAAAGCCGATGACGTTGAACGTAGTGGTCGGCGACAGGACGAAGATTTTCGCGAAGGAATACGGTGCCGGCCCTGCTCCGGTTGAACCGGAGGGTCCCGGTAATCCGACCCAAGTCAAGTTCGGCATGTCGGTGCAGTCTCTGCGCCCGGCGGAACGGGACAATCTTGGCTTCAAGGGAACGGGCGGAGTAATGGTGGCATCTACTGAGCCCGGCTCGTTTGCGGAAACCATTGGCCTTCAAAAAGGCGACATCATCGTCGAGCTGAACCGCGAGAAGGTCAACAGCCCGGCCGATATTCAGCGGATTCAGAATACGCTGAAGGCGGGTCAGCCGGTGGCGTTCCAGGTCATGCGGCAGGCGCAGGGTCCGCGCGGGGGTGGCGAATGGCAGTCATTCTTCGCGGCGGGCACGGTCCCGGCCCAGTAACCGCTGTTCTTTCATTCGCGTAGAATAAAAAGCGGGGGCATGCCAATATATGCCCCCCGTTTTATTGTTTCGATGAAATCCGCGCTGAGTGTCTTCTTTCTGACTGTTCTCGGGACTTCGCTTGCTCTGCCGCAGGCGGCGACGACTCCGGCGAAGAAGAAAACCGCGGCTGCGAAGAGCCCAGTATCAACCACATCAATCCACAAGAGTTCGACGAAGACTATTTCAGGGAAGACAAGCGCGGCATCGCGAAAAGGGAAATCATCAACGAAGCGGTCGTCTCCCGCGAGAGCCGCGCCCACGCGCCAGTCGGCGCCGACGCCGGAGCGCTATAAGGAAATCCAGCAGGCGCTGGCCGAGAAGGGCTATCTCAAGTCCGAGCCAAATGGCGTTTGGGATGCGGACTCTGCCGACGCGCTTCGGCAATTCCAGACCGATAAGAACCTCACACCGACCGGCAAGATCACGGCGGCTTCTCTCATCGGCCTGGGACTCGGGCCGAAACAGGCGGATACGATGGCCGTGAAACCACCGGCAGCGGCCGATCCGGCCGGGGCCGCGCCCGCGGCGCCTGCGGCGAACTGACCCGGGTGCCCGCGCCATATTATGCTGGGATAGGTCGCGGCGCGGAAACAACTCGCGGGGAAACGACGTGCCCGAACCGCACGTCTCACTAAGGAGACCTTCGATGCGTCGCTTGATTCTTTTTTCGTTGCTTTCCGTCACCGTTCTTCCGCTCGCGAGCGCGGCCGATCTGCCGCCGGAAGAAGTCATCCAGAAGTTCGCCGTGAAGGAAGCCGAATTTCGCAAGGCGCGCGAAAATTACACGTACCGGCAGTCGGTGAAGGTCGAAGAGCTCGACCCGAGCGGGAATCCGGAGGGTAAGTGGGAGGAGGTCGAGGACGTGATCTTCGGCCCCAACAAGCAGCGCGAGGAGAAAGTAATCTACGCGCCAATGAATACACTGAGCCACGTTTTACTCACACCGCTCGACATGCAGGACCTCCGCAGTGTCCAGCCATTCGTTTTGACCACCGAAGATATTGGCAAGTACGACATCCGCTATTCCGGCAAGGAGAAGCTGGATGAGATCGACTGCTATAAGTTTTCGGTGAAGCCGAAAACGCTGGTGAAAGGGCAGCGCTACTTCGAGGGCGACATCTGGGTGGACGACCGCGATCTGCAGATCGTTAAGACCTACGGCAAGGGCGTCGGCATCCAGTCGAAGAACGACGCGTTTCCGATGTTTGAGACTTACCGCGAGCAGATCGACGGCAAATACTGGTTCCCGACCTATACACGCGCCAACGATACGCTGCATTTCAAGGACTCCTCGCAGCGCATCCGTATGGTCGTGAAGTACGAGAACTACAAGCGATTCGGCGCCGAAACGAACATCACTTTCGGCGATGAAGTGCCGGATACGAAAGCGCCCGCCGGCCAGAAAAAATAGAGCGGCGTGCTAGCATCGGCATTTCATGCCAGCTACCAAAATTACTGTGAATAGTGACGGGTCGGTGCGCGTCGAAGGGGACTTCGAAATTCTCGACCCGACAGGTGCCCCCTTCGGACTTGCCGGCCGCACCGTGATCGGGCTTTGCCGCTGCGGCCAGTCGCAGAATAAACCGTTCTGCGATGGATCTCATGCGCGGACGGGATTTCAGGACAAGGTGACAGCGCGCGATCTGCCGGCGCCGAAACCGAAGGTCTGAAAGAACAGGAGCAGGCGGGCGAGTATTATCGAACGCCGCCAGCAGCTCGACATCGGAATCGGGGCGATCGTCTCCGCGCCCGGCCGAACCGAACAGCGACAGGCGAGTGACACCCGAGCCCGCAGTTCCGATTCGTGTCCGCGCAATGTGGCGATCACGTGCTCGCGGCTCATGTCCTCATCCTCGCGACAGCGGCGTTTGCGGCCAATGGGCAAGCGCACGGGCTACTGCGCCGCTTCCGGTTTCCCGGCTTTGATCAATGCCTCGGCCCTCAAGGCGCGCGCCAGTTGGTCCGACGGACGCTGCTTCATCGCCGTCAGGAATGCGACCGCGGCGGCGTCGAACTTGTTCATGCCCTCGAGCGCTTTCCCGTAAAGCATAGCGACCGGGTATATCTCCGAGGGAACGCGCGTGAGCCGCCGCTGCCGCTGTTTTAGTGCAACGGCCAGTTGGTCCGCGGCGCCGGCGGGTTTGCCCGCGTACAACAAGCCAACGCCCTTCTCGAACGGATCGCCGGCGGAAGCCAGGTCTGCCCATGCTTTCTTCAATTGATCCGCGGTGAAGCCGGTGCGGCGCGCTTCTTCATCGGCGGTCGCGATACCCAATACAACCGGCGTCCCGAGCGCGGCCATCGCGAGTTTGTTGCCGAGGGCTTTCTCTTCCGCCCGCTGGATCACGACGGCCGGGATGGGCTCGGGACCATCGGGGGTCGCGGCCTCGCCGTTGAACGGCCATACGAGCACCGGATCGCCCTTGGCCTTCACAATTTTCAGCGCGCGCCAGCCGTCCTGGTCGGGCGCGCTCGCTTCGATGGTGATGGCGGAGGTCTGTTTCCCGCGTCCATCGGTCACTTCGAACTGCGGGCTCGGCGCGGCCAGCAATAAGAAAAGAATCAGCGGCTTCACTCGGCTTTCCTACTCGTCTCGCAGGATCTCGAGCGGTTTCTGGCCCAGCGTGCGGAAACTCGCGAGCCAGCCGGTAGCGATAGCAAGCACCGCCGTGCCTGCGACCGAGACGCTCATCGGCAGGGGATCAAGCGCAGTCTCGGCGGTCAGCAGGCGGTTGAGCACCACCCACGCGAAGCAGCCCGCGAGGAGCCCGCCCATCAGTCCCGCGACTGTTCCGATGACGAAGAATTCGATCGAAAAGATCTGCGCGATGCGCCGGCGCGTGGCGCCGAGGGTCTTCAGGATCACCACTTCGCGAATGCGCCGGAAGCGCGTGCCCGCCACGCTCGAGGCGAGGATAATGGCGCCCGCGAGGATCGAGAATCCGGAGATGAAACGCACCACAAGCGAGATCTGATCCACGACCGACTGGATTGTATCGAGCACGTCCGCCATATTCACGACCGTGATGGTCGGAAAGCGGTCGTAAACAGCCTTTTGGATCGCGGGCACTGATGCGGCAGATGCGCGGATGCCTCCGTAATAAATTGCCGGCAGACCGCTGAGCACTTCCGGCGTCAGAAAGAATTCTACGCGCGCGGTGAGCCGGACGGCCTCGCTCCGATGGATGGCGACGACTCTGGAGCTGAAAGTCTTCTGCGGCGTGGTCCACGCGATCACCGAGCCGATGTGGAGGTTCAGAATCTTCGCGGCCGATTCGGCAACAGACACCTGGGGCGCGGTGGAACGGTCGCCCGCGCTCCACCACTGTCCCGCCACAACCTGCGTGAAGGCGGGTTTCGCCGCGGCCGGCGATACGGTGACGGTGCGGGCATACCGGCGCATAATGCCGCGCAGGTTGTCGCGCTCGAGTTTGATGCCGTCAATCGCCTGGATTTGCGCCGAGACTGTGCCGAGCATTTCGGGTGTTCCTTCTACTCCCGGCTGTGCGGCGACCAGCTTGTAAACGGCGTCGCGGGTAGCGGCGGTCACGTCGAGCAGATAGACGTTCGGCATGCCGGGCGGCGCGGTGCGCACAATGTCGTGGAGCAATCCACGCTGCACGATCCATACAGTCATGGTGAACATAACGCCGACGCCGAGTGCCATCACGGCCGCGCCCGCATGGTTGCCGGGCCGATAGAGATTCGCAATGCCCTGGCGGACGATTGGCCCGGCTCTCCGCGGCAAGTGCCGGCTCACCCACCGGAGGCCGCGCAGCAGAATCCATGCGACCAGAGCAAGCGAGGCGAGTCCGATGGCCATGGCCAATGCGAAGTAGGTGCCGGTGCGGGCGTTGTCGCTCAGCCAGGCGGCGATGAGTCCGACGAACGCCAGAATCAGAACCGCTGAGATAACGGATGCCGCGGCCCGCTTCCACCACACGCGAAAACCGGCGGCGGGCGCGGCCATCTCGCGCCGGAAAATCAGCGCGGGGCGGATCTCGCGCACGCCCATCAATGGTGGCACGGTGAAGAGGAGTACGATCAACAGCCCCACCGCGAGCCCCTGCGCGGCCGAGACAGCGTCGAAGTGCTGCGGGATCGGCACCTGAAAATACTTTTCGAGGAAAAACGGGAACGCCATCTGGACGAGGCTGCCGAGCGCGATGCCGAGGGCGCTGCCGGCGAGACCGAGGCCGGCGGTCTGGATCACGTAAATTCGCATGATCTGCGCCGATTTCGCGCCGAGGCATTTCATGATGGCGATGGAATCCATCTTCTGCTGCAGATGTGCCTGGATAGCGGTGGCGACGCCGAGCGCGCCGATCACGAGTGCGATCAGGCTGACGAGCGACAGAAAGGTCGTCGACTGGCGCAGGCCCTGCTCGATGAGCGGATGCGCTTCACTGTAGTCCGCGATCAACGCGTCTTTGAAGGCACTGTGCAACTCGTCGCGTACGCTTTTGATCGGGACAGCAGCCGGGACTTTGAAAAGGAATCGCTCGGCGGCGCGGCTGCCTGAGATCAGAAGACCCGTACGAGCCAAACCGGCGCGCGAAATCATCACGCGCGGACCGACGTTGATACTTCCGGTCATGCGGTCCGGTTCGTTGACGACTTCAGCGGCGATGCGAAACGGCTGGCCCCCGATGCGGATCGTGTCCCCGATATGCGCGCTCAGGCGCAGCAGGACGCCATCGGCGACCGCGACGGTATCGGGTTGGAGGGCACTTTTGAGATCGATCGGCGGATTGAATTTGACGGCGCCATAGAAGGGGTAGACCGCGGGGTCGACTGCCTTGATCGAGATCAGGAGCGGGGCTGCGCCATTCGGAGGCGATGCCATGGTCAGGGTTTCGGTAACCTGGGTGCGCTCGACGCCGCGTTTCGCGAGCGCATTCATTTCGCCGGTCTGCGCGTCTGTCGGCAATTGGAATGTGCGGACCGTCAGGTCAGCGGCCATGAAGCTGCGCGCGTCGCGCTGGAGTGTGGCATGGAAGGCGCGGGAGAATCCGCGTACCCCGGTGAGGGCGCCGACTCCCGCGGCTACCGCGAGGATTACGAACAGGAATCGGCCGGAAGAGGCACGAGTCTCGCGCCAGGCGATTCTGAGGGCCGTACGGTAAGGGTTGACCGGCATGGTCAGGGTTGACTCGTGAGCTGCGTGGTGAGCGCCCGCTCCACGGTTGATACGGTGTCGCTTACGACCAGGCCGTCGCGCAGAGTAATTACGCGGTCCGCGTGTCCGGCCAGCGCGTCATCGTGTGTCACCATCACGAGCGTCGCGCCTTCCCGGCGGTTTAATTCCAGCAGCAGTTCGAGCACCTGCTGACCGGTCCGGCCATCCAGATTGCCCGTTGGTTCATCGGCCAGCAAAATCGGCGGGCGGGTGATGAAGGCGCGCGCCAGAGCGACACGCTGCTGCTCGCCGCCGGAGAGTTGCACGGGGTAGTGATCCAGACGATCCACCAGGCCGACGCGCGTCAGAAGCTCGCGCGCGCGCAACGCCGCGTCCGGCGGTGCTCCCGCAAGTTCCGCCGGCAGCAGCACGTTCTCCTCAGCCGTGAGCGTCGGGATCAACTGAAACGACTGAAAGACAAAGCCGATCTTGCGGCCGCGCACCTCGGCCATCCGGTCTTCTGAAAGGCCGGTGATGTCCTCACCGTCGAGCAGTATGCGGCCGCTGGTGGCGTTGTCGAGTCCGGCGAGAAGACCGAGGAGGGTGCTCTTGCCGCTGCCGGAAGGTCCCATGATGGCGACGAACTGGCCGCGGGGAATCCGCAGATCAATGCCGCGCAGGATCTCGACCTTGTGCGTCGGCGTCTGAATGGTGCGCGTCAGTTCGATGACTTCGATGATTGCCGGTGTAATTCGAAACTCCTTATGGTGTCCGAGGGGTCTGTCATGATTATGGCAGTGTCAGTACGTTGGATGGTTCCGGTGCTGCTCGCCGTTTCACTGGCGGGTTGCGGCGGTGAAACTGCGGTTCAAACCTCCACACCCGCGCCCGAATCGTCCCCGGCAACCCAGCCGGCTCCAACCCCTCCAATTTCCGATACCCGTCCGGTCATAGCCGCGTTCGGCGACAGTCTCTCGGCCGGTTTCGGCGTCGAGCCGGGGAAGAGTTATCCGGACGACTTACAGCGACTCCTCGATGCGGCCGCCTATCGTTACCGGGTGGTCAATCTCGGGGTCAGCGGCGACACGACCACGGATGGTGTTGAGCGGCTGCCCGCGCTGATGGCAGCGCACCCGGCCGTCGTAATCCTGGAATTCGGCGGCAATGACGGGCTGCGCGGGCTGCCCGTGGCGGCTGCCAGACAGAATATGGAGGTTATGATCGAGGCGATCAGGAAGTCCGGAGCGGCCATATTGCTGGCGGGAATGACGCTGCCCCGCAACTACGGTCCCGAGTACATCCGGTCATTTGAAAACATGTATTCCGACCTGGGAAACAGTTATAAATTGGCCCGAATTCCCTTTCTTTTGGAAGGTGTCGGCGGACATCCCGATCTTACGCAGCCGGATGGAATTCATCCGACGGCGGAAGGCGCTCAGATTGTCGCCACTCACGTTCTGAAATACTTAGAGCCTCTTCTGAAAAAGTAGGTCTGTTGACTCCAGCACATTTGGAGAGATTGAGTACCCTGGGTACCACTGGTGCTTTTTATTTCCATTGTTAATTGAAACCGTTTACTTTAAATTGGGACCAGCCAAAATGCGTTCCTTTGCGGAGGCCACGCCCGTTGACTACGGAGCGCCGGCACTACATTCACAGCCAGTGGCCCGTGTTCTGCTGGCGGATACCGAATTGCAGAGCAGGCTGGCGCTGAAGTCGATTCTTTCGACCGCGGGGTACGCCGTCAGCGGGGCGGCTACAGCTTCCGAAGCGATAGACAAGCTGGATGAAGGCGAGTATCAACTGGTGCTGGCCGACTTGCGGAGCGAATCGGAGGATGCTGGCCCGCGTCTGCTGGCGTATGCCCGGCAGAAGGAATTCCGCCCGGCAACGGCTTTGCTGGCTTCGGATTTGAGCGAATCCGGCGGCGAGCCGATGACCGACCGCGCTGCGAATCACGCCGTTCACATCAGCAATGAGAACCTGTTTTACCTGCTGGATCGCGTGGCGGAGCTGATCAGCCATCGGGCCGGGCGAAGAATACAGAGAACGCTGGTCAGAGCTGTCTGAATGGCGGCTTCGTCCAGCCCGGATTCTGTTCCGCCGGCCACTTCCGCACAGTCAAATTCCGTAGAGCATTTTCCGTGCACGGAACCCATGACTTTGAATTTGCCGGCTTCATAGCCCGGGAATCTCAGTGCATCGATTAGAGAAGGCGCCGGAGGGAGCGCCCGCGCCACAGCCTGCCGCATGACTGCAGGTGAAATCACTGCTCCTTCCGGCTGGAGTGCGCCGGTCTGGCGGCCCGAACGGTGGCTCGGCCTCTTGTTCGCATGTGCGCTGCTCCTGCCTCCCTTGCCCTTTCCGTTCGGGAACGCCGGGATTCACGTGGCTCCGCTGGCCGCCCTGCTCGGAATTATCGCGGGATTTCTTCGCCTGAGCGAGTGGCGCACCAGTGAACTCAAGGCACAGCGGATGCTGCCATCGACGCTGGCGTTGTTCCTGCTCATCCTGCTTCTGAGCGTCGCGTTCGCGGCGGTCTATTCCGGGTGGGAAATTGCGCTGGGAAGCCTGACGCGTGTGCTGCTGCTTGGGATCGCGGTTTGGGTTTTCTTTTTTACCTGGATTGGGCCGCGGGGCGAGAGGTCCGACACCCTGGCCTTCGCACGGCTTCTCTTCTGGATTGCACTGCTCGGCGCCGCTTTCGCCTGCGTCGATTTCTATTTTCAGTTCCCCGCGCCGGCGCGATACGGGGCGCAATTTATGAAGTTGGCGGGAGGCGCGGTCCGCCGGGCGCAGGGAGTGTTTTACGAATCGAGCACCCTCGGGAACTTCTGTGCATTCTTTCTGGTGATGACGCTCGCCGCGGTCACCGGGCGAGAGCGCCGCGTGCTGTCGCGCGCAGTGCTGCTTCCCGGCGCGCTGATTTTTGCGGCGGCGCTGATGCTTTCGGCGTCACGCGCGTCCGTCGTCACGGTGATCGTGGCCACGATCGCGCTCCTTTGTATGCGGCGAGCGGCTCGCGCGCCGCGGATTTCACGGCGCGTCGTGATTGGGCTGGCTGTTTCGCTTGTAACCGCGGCCGAAGCCATACGGCTCGCGGCCCCGGAATTCTGGTGGCATTACTGGAGGCGCACTCTCGGTTCGCTGTGGTATCTCGCGTCGTATCCCGACGGGGTGCTGGCGGGCCGCCTCACGCACTGGAATGTGCTCGCCGATTTCGTGCGGCACCATCCGTGGCACATCGTCTTCGGAATCGGCTACAAGACGCTTCCGTATACGAACTATCTCGGGGCTCCGCTCGTCGCCGACAATACGTACCTCAGCCTGCTTGTCGAAACCGGCGTGATCGGGTTGGCGGTCTTCGTTCTGCTGAACGTCGCAATCCTGCGGACGGCTTACCGCGCGGCGCGATCGCCATCCGCACGCGCATCTTTTTTCGGACTCTGGATATTCTGCTTCTGGTGCGGCGAACTGGTGCAGATGTTGTCCGGCGACCTGATCACGTATTGGCGGGTGCTGCCTGTGTACTTCTGGGTGCTGGCCGCCGCGCTGCGGGAAACGGCCTGTTCCGATTGAATATTCTTTTCCTCGATCAGTACAGCGAGCCGGGCGGCGCTCAACTGTGTCTGCAGGATCTCATCCCTGAAGTACTGCGCCGGGGCTGGAATCCGCGGCTGATGGTTCCGGGCGATGGCGACCTCGTCACCTGGGCGAAGAAGACCGGCGTTCGCACGGACCCGCTGCCGCTGGGCTCGTATACGAGCGGTAAGAAGACAGCGGGCGACCTCCTGCGCTTCGCCACCGACCTCCCGCGCATGGCGTCGGCAGTTCGCAAAGTGGTGCGCCGCGACCGCGTGGACATGGTGTACGTGAATGGCCCACGTGTGCTGCCGCCGGTTGCTGGATTGTCTTGCCCAGTGGTGTTTCACGCGCACAGCCATGTCGCCCGGCGCGTCGAGCGCGGGCTGATCGACTGGACCCTGCGGGGGGTGGCGGCGACCGTTGTGACGGCATCTGAGTTTGTCGCGGGTCCGTACCGGCGGGTGGTGAATCCGAAGCGCGTACATGTTATTTACAACGGCGTTGCCGATCTGCAAAGCGGGGCGCGGGATTTTCGCCGCACGCCAGTGCGTATCGGAATTATCGGGCGCATCGCGCCGCAAAAGGGGCATGCCGATTTTCTGCAGGCGGCAAAGCAGGTCGGCGGCACGGCCGAGTTCCTGATCTATGGCAGCCCGCTTTTTGCACACGCCGCGTTCGAGCAGGAACTGCGGACGATGGCGCGCGACCTGCCGGTCACATTTTGCGGCTGGACTCAGGATGTGGGCAGAGCGCTTCAGGATCTCGAAATTCTGGCGGTGCCGTCGGGTCCGGACGAGGCGGCAACAAGAGTGATCCCTGAGGCCTTTTCGGCGGGCACACCCGTAGTGGCGTATCGCGCGGGCGGAATTCCGGAGATCGTCGAGCACAAACGTACCGGAATTCTTACGGAGTCTCCGAACGCGGCGGCTTTGGCGAAGAGTTTGCGCGGCTTGATGGACGATCCCGCGACGATGGAGCGTTTGTCAGCGGCCGGGCGGAGGGAGTGGCAGCGGCGATTTCGGGTGGAGCGATTCCGTACGGCGATTTGCGATTTGATCGAGAGCCATGCGCGGCAGCGGTACTAGCGGGGCTGGCTGCTTTGATGGCGACAAGTGCCCGCGCCACAACCAGGCGCCGCGGATGAGTGGTGCCAGCGACTGAACGTGGTGCGCGGCACGCCTGGCGAGGAACGATGCCTCGTAAACAAGGCACGAAGCCCGGGCACGTGCCTCCGGCAGGTGCGGTTCATACACCACGCGTGACCGATGGACAGGGAAAATGCGGCGCCGCGCGATGCGCAGGCGGTCTCTGCGGTTTTCGATCAAAGCAAGATGCAACCAAAGCTCATTCTTTCCGGACCGTGAACCCTTACCGAAAAGCGCGAACCAGCGCTCGACGGCCCCGGGTAAATTGTCGACAGCATCGGCCGCGGCGGGATGCATCCGGCACTGAAACCAGTCGCGCGCCAGACGGAACGCGATGCCTTCAATGACCGGGCACGACGATTCGCGCTGCTTCCAGAATGCGTGGTCGTCCGCTGAACGTTCGAGGAAATGCCCGATTTCGTACGCGTGCCGCACCTTCAAATCGCCGCCCAGCAGATGCCGGATCAGGTGCAGCGATGCGTACGTCAATCCATCGGACCGATTGAGGGCTGGGAATTGGATATCCGCAGCGCGGCGGTTCCAGAAATCGGAGACCCCGGTCACATCGAAGCCGATGTGGTCCGGGTTCCAGAAACGAAAGTGCAGCTCAAGGGTGAGCGGCATCTCCGGATCGAAGTAGTCGTGGCGCCAGGTCCATCCGGTCCTCCGGATCAACGGCGGCAGATGGTCGGCGCCCGGGTCTTCCGTAACGCCGGCCGGCTCGTAGCCGAGTTCTTTAAGCACGGCGGCAGCGGCTGCGATCGCGGTTTCCGGCACGTAGAGATCGATGTCGTACTGCGGGCGCGCGCGGCGATCGTCGCAATAGTCGCGCCATTGCGTAATCCCCTTCAGCACGACGTAATCAATGCCGCGCGCGCGCAACGCTTCATCCAAAGACCGGTGGGCTTCGAGCAGGCGATCGTGGCGTGTCGTGTTGTCGCGAAGATTTCGATCGAGGCGCGCGCGCACCATGGCCGGGACCGCGTCTCGGCCACGCACTGCCACTGCCAGTGTGAGTTGGGCGGCGTCCAGCTCGTCGAGAAGCCCGGGCCAGGCGCGCTCCGGAATCCTCGCGAGGCTCTCGGTCGACGACCCGTGGAAACGCAGCGCTTCGAGAATCGCCGGAAGATAACTCAAGGCGCACCCCGCACGAGAGCGCGGAGAGCGCATTCAGCATCATCCAGATCGCTCCAGGTGAGTTCGACAATCGGCAGCCGCAGGAAATTGGCGCGCGCGCGATCCTGTTCGCGGCGGATTTGTTCATCCCCGTAGCAGGTCAGCTCCGATAGCCGCGCCATGGCGAGCTCGCGAGGGAAAGGCCGCGTTTGCGCGCTCACCGGGCCGGCCTGGCGATTCAGGAAGACGATGTGCGAAGCGCGGCTTTCGAGCGCAATCGCGATGCCAAGAGCGCTCGTATCCACTTCGATGTCGAGTTTGCCGTTGGGCCGCATTTCGGGTGCGAATCGGGCGAGCTCCGGAAACAACCGGCGCGCGTTTTCGCGAAAACGAATACGGAACGGCCGGCCGACGACGGCGTTGTCCGGGCTCTCGCGCACGATGTGGGTCGCATCGTCGGCGAGATACGTCCAGCCGTGGCGGGCGCAGGCGTAGGCGAGGGACGTCTTCCCAGCGCCGCTGTCGCCGCACAGCACGACCGCATTGCCGTCAAGCGCGACCGCGGACGCGTGCAACGGACTGAGATGGCGCGAGTCCACCATCAGGTAACCAGCGGGCTCGAGAAAATGATACCGGACATACGCGAGGTCGCGCGCCACATCGCGTGTAAGACAGGCAAAGGCGAACGAACGGGCCAAGTCGCAAATCGCGAAATTGTCCGGGCCGTGGACGAAAGCCGCGAGATGGCTCCGGCCGCGCGGCATCGACGGGACTGGAGGAACCGAGCTATCGCGATCTTCCACGACAAGGCGAAGTTGAGCGGCATCCGTCCTCGGTGTTTCGGGAAATTTACCCCAGATGAAATCGGCGATCCGGAGGATGTCTTCAGAGTTCGTCGCGAGATCGAGCGCGTAGCCCATCGGGTAATAACGCGCCTGGAGCGGCAGCGGAAAATCGTAGCCTAACGGATCACAGGCTCCGGTGTCACTCACGCGGCAGTTCTGGCGGTGCGCGAAGCCCGGCGCTTGATCACCAGGTTGAGCTTTCTGCGCGCATTCACCACGTAGGCCTTTGCGCCACTGGGATTGGTCAGCGCGAGTCTCCGTGTGATCGCGGCCAGAGGCACTTCATAACCGTAGTGCAACGCCATGACCCGCGCTTCCATGGGTTCCAGTGTAGCGCCGATCATCTGCCACATCTCCCGATGCCGCTGCCTGCGTTCTATGAGGATGTCGGGCGGTGGCGCGGAAAAATCCCGCAGCCGGAGCGGCATGGCCTCGCCGACTTCGACCGGGTCGGCAATCTTCTTCATCGAGCTCAGGCAGTGATTGCGGGTGATGACATAGAGCCACGTCGAGAAGCGCGATTCACCGCGAAATCCGTGGCGATGCCGGTAGGCCTTGAAGAAGATCTCCTGTGCGAGGTCGTGCGCCCGCGCCCGATTGTGCGTCAGGCGGAAGCACCAGGTGGTGACCCGCCTGTGGTAGCGGCGAAAGATTTCGGCGAAGAGGTATTCGCTCGTGTCGGCGTCTGGAATCGCGTCGGGATCGCACAACACAAGCATCACTTCTTCGTCCGTCAGCGCTTCGGGACACTCATGCGCCACGCGCCGCAGCTCGCCATTTCCCAGCCGCTGAAAGGCGGCTTGATTTGCCATGCCCGAATCATAATGGCCGCGCGCTACGGGTGTCGTGAGGGACTTGTAAGAACCTTGTAAATTCGGCCCGGCGCGATTTGGAGGCGATGTCTCGGCCCATCGTCCGGGCCACGGCGGCGCCCAATTCCCGCTCGAACACGGCTTCCGAAAAATCCGCCACGGCTGTGCGGAGAAAGAGCGGATTGAGCGTGGGCTCGATTCGATCGAACGTCCGCAGGGCTTCGTCGAGCCCAGCTTCGGACGCCTCGGGGTAGAGAATGCCGCACTTGTCGCGCACGATCTCGAGCGCGCCGCCGCGTCCGTACGCAATCACGGGCTTGCCGCTCGCGAGGGATTCGACCATCGTAATCCCGAAATCCTCCTCGCCGGGGACCACCAGAGCGTTCGAGCGGGCGTAGAGATCGCGCAGTTCATCGGCGGGAACGCGCCCGCAGAACTCGATGTTGGGCGCGGCGACCTTGCGAAGTGCGTTGTGCTCGGGTCCGTCGCCGACGATTTTGAGGCGGCGGCCATTGCGTGCGAAGGCGCGGACGGCGTAATCGAGGCGCTTGTAAGCCACCATTTCGGCGACGATCAGGAAGTAGTCTTCCGGGCGGTCATGGTAGAACGACTCGACCGCGACCGGCGGGTAGACGACCTTTGCGCGGCGGCGGTAAGTACGCCAGATCCGCCGGCGCACGTTCCAACTGTTGGCGACAAAGTGGTCGACGCGGGCGGCGGTCGAATAGTCCCAGGTGCGCAGATAGTTGGCGATGGGCGCCATCAGGGCGCGCTTCATCGGATTCGAGCCGAACTCCTTGAGATACGCGGGATACAGCTCCCAGAGATAGCGCATCGGCGTGTGGCAGTAGCAGAGGTGGCGGCTGCCGGCCGACGTCAGGACGCCTTTGGCCGGGCCCGATTCGCTCGAAATCACGAGGTCGTACTGGCGCAGGTCGAAAGCCTCAAGAGCCATCGGCATGAAGGGAAGCAGGCCGCGATGGAAGCGGCGGAGAGGGTTCAGGAACGATGCGTGGACGTTTCTCGAGCAGATGAGCGGCGAGACGCGTTCGGGGTCGTAGAACAGTGTGAAGATGTCGGCTTCGGGGAACATTCGCGCGATGGCTTCGAGGACCTTCTCGCCGCCGCGCGATCCCAACAGCCAGTAATGCACCAGCGCAACCCGCATCATCTGTTGAGACAGGGGGTTGGAGAGAAAGAGAACAGTTTCCCCGTGGCGCGGGCACTCATGCCAGCGCTTGGCGGTTTTTCGACCCTCCGACCAGGAACGCGGGAAGGCAGGCGACATAAAGTGAAGGCCTGCGCTGCAGAGCTGAGTTTTATTGTTAGGTTTTTTCCTTCGGCGCCGTCTATCGGGTGTGCACTCCAGTCAAGAGGAACTCCTTCTGACCGCCGGACCGCCTCCGGCCGATAAATCCTTCGAGCTGCTCTTCCTTGAACACTACCCGCGCCTGGTCAGGATGCTGATCCGGCTGGTGGGCAATTCGGGGCAGGCGGAAGAGCTGGCGTCGGACGCCTTTTACCGGCTCCATCGTCATCGAAATCAGTATGGGGCGGAAGAAAATCCTGCCGGATGGCTCTATCGCACCGGGATGAATCTCGGCCTCGACGCCTTGCGGGCCAATTCCCGGCGCGTGCGGCGGGAAGAGGAGGCATGGCAGAGCGCGCCGTCAAGCCCGCCGGCGGGAAATCCCTTGTACCAGTTGCTGGCCGAAGAGCAGCGGGAGCGGGTGCGCACAGTGATCGCGCGGTTGAAGCCCATCCAGGGGCAGGTGCTCCTGATGGGCAGCAGCGGTTTCACCTGCAGGGAAATCGCGGCGCTGGTGGGCGCGCGTCCCGACTCGCTGTACGTGCTGATTTCGCGGGCCCGCGCGCAATTCGAAAAAGAATACGTGAGTCTTTACGGGAGAACGCAATGACTGTCTGTCTGGAAGAATCCGATCTGCAGGGATACCTCGAGGAGTCGGGGCTGACGCCCCTTCGGCAGAGAGTCGAGGAGCATCTCGTTTTCTGTCCGCGATGCCGCGAGGCGTTCGATCGCGTCATCGCGACACACCAGCGGGTGAACGCGTGGCTCGGGGAGCTCGAATCGCCGGCCGACAGCGTGGCGGTGAATTCGTCCGCGGCTCTGGGCAGCCTGATAGCGCGCATTGAAGCCGGAAATGCGCTGGCCGCATCGGCTGCCAGTGCACATTTGAGCCGGCTGCTTGCGCCCGCGGCTGTGGAGATCCCGTGGTATTTGTCGCTTTATGTTGCGATCCGTGAGCTGATCCGGCCGGAGAAGCTGCCGCCGCTCCACATCACCTCGAAACCGATGGCGGTAAAAAACATCTGGGGGCTCTACGCGCTGAACCCCAGGTCTTTTTATGCTTCGGCCACGCTTCTCGGGTCCCTTTTTCTGGTGTCGATGTTTGCTTTCACAAACGAGGCGGTGCAGCAGAAGATCTGGGAGTCGGTGAATTTGATCGATCCGCAAATCACCCCGTATGTCGTTCCCGAAAAGCAGATGGCGCAGGGCGGCGGTGGAGGGGGCGCCCGCGAAGTCGATCCGGCGACCAAAGGCCAGGCGCCGAAACCGGCGTTGAAGCAGTTCACGCCTCCGATGATCGTGAACGAGCCGCCGAAGCTGGCGATGACTCCAACCATCGTCGCGCCACCTGACGCCGTGCTCCCGCAGAATAATCTCCCGACGTGGGGTGACCCTCTCGCGAAGCTTACTAACCTGTCCAACGGAAGCGGTTCCGGTGGCGGCATGGGCAATGGCAGCGGTGGCGGTCTGGGCTCGGGTAACGGTCCGGGGTTCGGTCCCGGATCCGGCGGCGGTATTGCCGGTGGGGTATTCAAAGTGGGCGGCGGTGTGAGCCGGCCGCTGGTGATTTCCAAGGTCGACCCGGAGTATTCGGAAGAAGCGCGCAAAGCGAAATACAGCGGTAACGTGGAGCTCTCGATCGTGGTGGACGTCGAAGGCCGCGTGCGCGACGTTCGCGTCGTGAAGAGCCTGGGCATGGGGCTCGACGAAAAGGCCATGGAAGCGGTGGCCAGGTGGAAGTTCAAGCCAGGCATGAAGGGCGGCCAGGCGGTGAATGTGCAGGCGCTGATCGAAGTGAACTTCCGGTTGTTATAGGGCAGGCCCGGTCAGGACCCCTGCTGCTTCAAATTCCTTCTCTGGCTGTCCAAGCCGTGTTGAGTCCAGCCGAGCGCGTGCCGCAACCACTCTGGAAAGCCGTCGGCCAGTCGCACGATTCTCCCGTTTCGTGCCTCCAGGACGAGCGCGGGCCGGCTCTCAGACCGGGAGTTGTCAAAGATCTGAACGAGATCAATGCCGCTGATGTCCACAAGCCTGGTATACCCGATATCGACGGGTAGTTTGCGCGCAACGAAAGGAAATATGGCGAGGCTCGCCGGCACGCTCAGCCGGATTCTGGGCCGTCCGGTCACAGACGATACCGGCTTGAAGGGCGAGTACGATTACAAGCTGGAATGGGCTCCGCGGATCAGCCGGACTCGCCGCTTCCGTCGATTTTCTCCGCGCTCGAGGAACAACTTGGGCTGAAGCTGAACTCTGCAAAGGCTCCGGCCGAATTCCTCGTCATCGATAATGCCGAGAAACCATCGGGAAATTGCATCGCCTCAGAACGACCACAACAGACTGGTATATCCCGTGTGCGCCCGGTAATTCTGCGTCACCGACAACACGCCGAAATCCTCGTGATACCCGTAATACTGATAGCCGATGTTGTATCGCAGCTTCGGCGTGATCCTCACCGAAACGCGCGCCAGCGGCGTCTCATAAATCAGTGGGAATGTTTGCACGTTATAGAAGATCTGATCGGTTGCGGTGGGTTGCGCGGCGAGCGTTCCACGGCCGTCGCCCGTATCCTTCGTGATGTTGTAGCCGAGATACACATCCGCACGCTTTGTTACGGGAATCCGAATGCCCAGATTCGCGGCGTGGATATTGCTGATGTAAATCGAAGTCCCGCTCGTCAGCACCGAACGCGGCGCCCCCGCGAAGAAGGCGATGCCGCCGATCGTATCGAGATGCAGTTTTGAATACGACAAATCGAGCGCCAGCCAGCTCTTCGCGTTCCACGATGCTTCGGCGTTGTAAGTCCTCGAGCGCGAACTATAAGCCGTGATGACGATCGAATTGTTGTTGTAGTTCTCCTGATATCCGGCGCCCAGCGAATAAGCCTTCTTCCGGTATTGCACGCGCGTCCGGATCGCGTGGTAATTGGCCAGGCTGATGGGGGCGAAGGGCGTCGAATTACGCCCGACCTCCCCTTCGGCGTGGATTCGCAGATCCTTCCACAAAATCCAGTTGAAGCCCGCCACGCCGGCGTCGACGTGGTTCGACTGCTCGGCCGCGAGCCCCTGAAACGGCTGGCCCGGCGTTGTGCCATCTTCGATCGAACGGACCGACCGATCTGAATACCGGAATCCCGCAAACAGGTCGAGCATTTTCGAGACGCGGTACCGGAGATCGGTCGCGTTGGCGATCATGCGAACGCCGAGAAACTGAAAGTGCAGCGTCTGCGCCGAAAGCGTCGCGTTATCGAACTGCTCATAAAAGTTGTCGCCGTTCATCCGCGTGTTGGAGATCGAAGTGTTGTTAATGACGCTTAGCCGCGACTCAGGAAACAGCGTGATATTCAAATCGCCCGTCGTCACGGGACGATTGCCGTCGCCCTCCACAATCACCTGCCGGTTCTGCGAGGCGCCGAACCGGTCGAGCCCGATGGCCGACTCGTTCTGGATGAAGTTCCCCTGGCCCCCGGAGTAAGTCATCCGCGCATTTACGGCGATCCATTGATGCTCGGCGTAGAGGTTCCCCAGCCATGCGCCCGTATTGCCGCGGTATGGCTGGGCGCGTTGAAATCCGGTCAGGGTTGACGCGTCCCCCGTGCCGCCGCCAAACGGAACCGTCGCGCCCTCAAGGGTTGCGGTCAGGTTGTCCGTCGTGTCTTCCTTGAAGTATTCCCAGCGCCGCAGCAGCGAGAACCGCAGCCCCTTGCGCGTCACGTCGAAGCCGACCCGATACTCGTTGTACTGCTCGTTCAGATCGCGGAACAGCGGAAACACGTCGCCGCGCGAATCGAACTCCTGCTCGGTCGTGAGCGCCGGACCATCCTGCACCGTGCGGCTGTAACCCACACGCGCGCGAAACCAGCTTTGGGGGAAGAGCGTGACTTCGTGATCCTGCCAGCGATAGTTCGTGTCCATGAGATGCTCGCCGTTGGCCACCGTCAGGCCGGGATTGAAGTAGTCGTTCGAGCGCCACATCAGGTTGTAGCTGTAGAGCCGGTTCTTCTGTATGCGCAGCGTCGCCGATTCATAGGGATCGTTCCCGAGCCCCTGCGTCGAGAGCACGATTTCGTCGAACAGATGGCCGTGCCCGTCGCGCGAGTTGACGGTCAGGTAGCTGCTCAGCAGACGGATGCCGTCATGGAAATTCACGTCGCTGCGATATTTGCCATCGTCGCCGCCAACCGTCGCGAAGCGGTAGCCAAGCTCCCACGACTGCACCACGTTGTATTCGCCGGCATCCTGTCCGCGCGCCGGCGCGACGCTTTCGCCTGTGGTCGGCGCGACGACATCCTGCGCCCACGCAACGGCGCCGTACAAAATCAGGAATGGAATCAGCCGTTTCATCGCAGGAAAGTCGGATCGCTGTTCGATCCGTGAATCCGCACATGGCACAGCGTGCATCGCTGA
The DNA here is from genome assembly GCA_035552355.1 of Bryobacteraceae bacterium. Classification (GTDB taxonomy): domain Bacteria; phylum Acidobacteriota; class Terriglobia; order Bryobacterales; family Bryobacteraceae; genus BOG-234. The sequence goes on from DASZLP010000169.1 coordinate 53,444, forward strand.
TACTTCGGGTCGAGCATGTTGTGCGAGCTCGACTGCACGAAGACGCCGAGATTTTCGCGGCCGAAGGTGCCCGCGCCGTTGTGGCATTCGAGGCAGAGCGTGAACACTACCGGGCGCCGCAGCAGTTTGGCGTTCGTCGATCCGTGAGGCAAGTGGCAGGCCTCGCAGCCCTCCACTCGCACACTTGCATGCTCGAAGACGAACGGACCGCGCTTGTCGACATGACACTTCAGGCACGGCTCTTCGTTATCCATGGCCGGCTGCAGCATCGCTGAATTTGAAGCCGAACGCGTGCTCATCGAAGTTCCGCCCGATCGCGCTTCGAACGTGCCGTGTGGGTTGTGGCAGTCCGTGCACTGCACCACGCCCTCGTTCACGCGGTGTTTCGAAGGCATTTCAAACTGCGCGCGCTCGGATGCATGGCACGAGTAGCAAAGCTCGTTCTGTTGTTTCGCCAGCAGATATCTGGGCGTGGCCGCCTTGTGGATCGAGTGGCAGTTTGTGCAAACCACGTCGGCGTTCGTGTGGACCGACCGGCGGATGTTCGCGCGGTTCATGTCCTTCGAGTGGCATTCGAGGCAGGCGGTGAGCGTCTGCGGCGGAGTGAAATTCGAAAACGCGCGAATCGTCGCCTTGCCGCCGCCCGCCGCCACATGATTTCCGCCAGGCCCGTGGCATCCTTCGCAGCCCGTGTGTGCAGCGGTTTCCGTTCCTGAAGCAATCGACTTATAGTGCGCGTTCTTATAGAAATTCAGCCAGACGTCGACGTGACATGTTTTGCAGGTTTCGCTGCCGACGTAATTGTTGCTGCCCGTTTGCGCTGGCGCCGTTTGTCCCGCGAGCAGGAGCGGCAGCAGGAGGACCCCGATCCATTTGAGCATCGTCTAAACCAATGATAGTGCGGGTAGTTGTAAACGCGCTGTCAATAATTTGTACCCATCCCGGGCACGGCCAGCAGAACTTACTGCGACGTATCCGGAGGACACTCTTTCCAAATCACGCTCGGGGCGCGGTCGAGCCGGAACGACCCGAACGAAGCCCGGCCCAAATGAAGCTCGATCACTCACGCGGAGCAGGAGTCTTGCGCGAGTCACCTGTCGCGGCCCGGATCTCTTCCATCTGCCGCCAATATCGTCCCAACTGGTAACGGCCCTCGGTGAGGATGTGCGCCCTCGTGACGGTGCGGTTCTTCTTCGCCATCTTTTGTATAGAGATCAGCGATGCTTCTTCGAGGCGGGTCAGTTGCACCGACAGATTGCCTTTCGTCAAGCCTGTTGCGGTCTCAAGGAAAATGAAATCCGCGCTCTCGCAATTCGCAAGTACGGTCAGGATGGCGAGCCGGGCAGGTTAATGCACGACCCGATTCAGGTCCGCAAACGTCGTAACCAGCGAACCATTCCCGCTGCCGTTCGCCGAAGGCTTCGGCGGAAGAATGCTGAGCGGTTTAGCCATGGCGCAACACCGCTTCCGGGGCTGCGGTGGGCGGAGAGGCTGCGATCGCGGCGAAAATCCGGCGCAGGAGCAGGAAGTCGAATACGCTGAGCGATAGCCACACGGCGCCTCCTCCGCCTTCCCGACGCGACAGCTTATGTGTTCGTCTTCTCGCGGTTCTTACGCATGGAATCCCCGCGCACCGCGGATGTTGTCCTGTGGTGAGGGAGGAGTAAGCAGCGGTTCGCCGGAGGAGGGGCCCACCGTGTGTGTCCCGTTTGCAGCAGCCGAAACCGTGAAGAAGAATGTCGCGCCGCACCCGCGCCCAGCGGATTCTACCCAGATCCGGCCACCGTGCCGCGCGATAATTGTCCTGCACAAAGCCAACCCCAGGCCGGAGCCCGGTGTGTCCATACCGTGCAGACGCTTCAGCGGCTCGAAGATCGAGGACTGGTGCACGCGGGGTACGCCTTCCCCGTTGTCCTTGACAGCGAACCGGCAGCCGTCTTCGAGAGGCTCTCCACTGATCTCGATAATTGGCGGCTCGCCGAGCCGGCAATACTTGATTGCATTGGCGATGAGGTTCTGGAATACACGTTCGAGCAGGATCGGATCGGCATCCACAGTGGGGAGCGCGCCCCGTAAAATGCGCGCGCCCGATTGCTCGATCAGCAACGCAAGTGAGGCGCAAACGGTGTCAACGATTGTGGCGGCGGGTATTCTCTGCCGCCTTATCTCACCTTGGCCTGCCTGCGCATAATGCAACAGCGAATCGATCAGGCGCTCCAAACCTTCCGCCGCCAGTTCAATCATGCCGGCGAGCTCGACAGCCTCCTCCGTGGGGGTTTCGTTGCGTTTTAGCAGAAGCTCCGTCAGCACCCGGACGTTGCGCACTGGCCCCTGAAGGTCATGGGATACGGCATAAGAGAACTGTGACAACTCCTGGTTTGACCGCTCCAGTTCATGCAGCAGTTGCTCCCGCTCTCGCTGGACACGCCGGATTTCGGAGATGTCCTGGAGAATATTCACCGCGCCGCTTATCTTACCCGCGGCGTCGCGCAGGGGTGCGATGTTCACAAGCACGTCAATGCGTGACGAGTCAGCCCTCTGCAAAACGAGCTCCTGATTGACGACGGACAATCCGGTGGCGAGCACCCGTTTCAGGGGCGATTCATCGGTCCGCAACGAGGTCCCGTCAGGCCGATACATCCGGCCGGAGTGGAGAAACGACCAGGCAGACTTACTCGCGTCGGGCTCCGCGCCCCAGAGAGCAACCGCCTCGCGGTTATAGTAGACGATCAGCCCTTCGGCATCGCAGGCATAAACCGCGGCGGGCATGGCGGAGACGAGCTCGCGGAGGTTTGCCTCACTATCCTCCAGGCTCGCCTTGATATGGCGGTGATCGACGGCCAGGCTCTCATAGGCCCTGGCGATCGTCGCATTTTGACTCCGCAGCTCCTCTAATGAGGCAAGTTCCGCTGCGACGTGACGGCCGAGCGCGTCGCAGCGCGCCTCGGGGTCGTTCAGAATGCAGTCCGCGAGCGCTTTGTGGGTAGTCAGCAGTTTGTTGACGTCGTCTTCGAAGCGCAGCTCGGGGTGAAGTTTGGTCCAGTAATGGGCGGTTTTGACGAAGGACAGGAAGAGATTTAAATGTTCCAGGTCGAATGGACGTATCGCCGCGCTCAAAGCCCCGTGCGCCCTCGCAGCGTCGGGCGTTTGGAGAAAGATATGCGTCGCACAGGCGAACAAAGCCTTCTCGGCATGGCTATCGGGCGCGGGAAATGAGACAATCGGCTGCTCCAGCGACGCGCATATTGCAAGCAAGGGTGTCAGCGCCTCGCCGTGTGGCAAGGGCAATCGCAACAGCGGGAGGACTGCCTCCACCGTTTGCGGCAGGCATGACGCATCACCGGCCGGCCGGCCGAGACCCACCAGAAATCCCATATGCCTCGCGATGCAATAACGAACGTCGCAGAAGCGCGACAAATAGACGAACAGCCGCTCTTTGAAGAGTGAGGGCAGCGGGTTATCAAGATACGCAAACTGGGCAAATCCCCAGAGATTTCGGGTAATATTCGGGTCACTGGAGGCCAGGCGGAAAAAATTCGGCAAGACGCCGAAGCGCTCGCTAATGCTGTCTTCGAATGTTTGATCCACGCAGCTTGATCCTATGTTGAGTGCAAATGCGCTCCTCGGGCAGCGCGCTTACCCTTTGGATTCTAAACCATTCGATCACCGCGACCCCCGCAAATCGTTGGCATCAGTACATCAGGCAAGGCCAATTGAGAAGCGGTTGGGCGACGAGAGTTCAGACGTCAGATGCAACCGCTGGACACATCACTCTGGAAGATTGGCAAGGACCGCGATTGCCGCACCTGCGCGCTTCAGAGCAAGTACCTGGATGACCTTTTCTGGCAGCGTAAGAAAGCCATTGAAACCCGTGTCAATAATCGCTTCGACTATGCACTCGCAGGCTGGCAGTGGCATCACCAAACCTTACTCTGCCGCGAATCAATGGATTCGAGTCAGGCGGGAGCCGAAACGATAGGCGGCGGGAAATCCGACCCGCAGCGTGTAGAGAACCGCATCGGGGCGGCGCCGGAGCATCCGCTTCACAATCTCATCGATGCTGTAGCGCGCCTGCTCCAATACAGCCAGTATACGGCTGGCCGGCCAGGCCTCAGGCGTTCATTGGCGGACAATTAATCGCCGTTAAGGGGCGCGTGATAACCTGGCCGCATATGAAATTCGGCGGTTTCTACGAGCTCCAGCACCCGCGGCCCTGGTCCAAAGACTCCGAGTACACGCTCGTCAAAAACGCTCTCGAACAGGTCGAGCTTTCCGACCGCCTCGGCTACGACTACATCTGGGCCACCGAACATCATTTCCTCGAGGAATACGCGCACTCCTCCGCGCCCGAAGTTTTTCTCGCGGCTTGTTCGCAGCGCACGAAGAACGTCCGGATCGGCCACGGCATCGTCCAGATGCCGCCTTATATCAACCATCCCGCGCGTGTCGCCGAGCGCATCGCCACGCTCGACCTGGTCAGCGACGGGCGCCTCGACTTCGGCTGCGGCGCCGGCGCCACCGAGACCGAGCTCGGCGGCTTCAACGTCCCGCAGGCGGAAAAGAAAGACATGTTCCTCGAAGGCATGCGCATCGCGCTCCGCATGATGGTCGAGGAGCCGTTCGGCGGCTTTGAAAGCAAGTACATGAAGATTCCGCAGCGCAACGTCGTTCCCAAGCCGCTGCAGAAGCCGCATCCGCCGCTATGGATGGCGTGCTCGCGCCGCGAGTCCATTCTGCAGGCCGCGCGGCTCGGCGTGGGCGCGCTGACGTTTTCGTTTGTGAGTCCGGAAGAAGCGCAGCAGTGGGTCAAGGACTATTACTGGACCATCGAAAACGAGTGCGAACCGATCGGCTACGCGGTCAACCCGCAGTTTGCGGTCACCTGTCCGTTTCTGTGCGATCGCGATGAGAACCGCATGGCCCAGCTCGGCGCGGAGAGCTACGGCTTCTTCATATATGGCCTCGGCCACTACAGTTTTTTCGGCGAGCACGAGCCGGCGAATACCGACATCTGGAACGAATTCAAGACCCACCCGCGCGAATTCGCGTTGCCCGAAGGGCGCACACAGGATTGCGTCGGCACGCCCGACATGCTCCGGAAACGTCTCCGCGAATTCGAAAGCGTGGGGATCGATCAGGTCATCTGCCTCTCGCAGGCCGGAAAGATTCCGCACGAGCTTTTGTGTTCTTCGATCGAGCTGTTCACAGACGAGGTTCTGCCGGAGTTCAAAGAGCGGGAACAAAAGCGCGCCGCGGAGAAATCGGCGGTGAGCCAGCTCATATCGGAGAAGGCGATGGCAAGAAAGAAACCGGTGGAACCGCCGAAGGAGCGTACCAAAATCCGCGCCGCCGGCCATCATTAGAAGAGTTGGGATTTCGCTCTGCTACCACCGTCCCCGGTAGTATCTCGCGCCGCCGCCGTGCGAACCCACATCCAGCAGCACCGCGACAATCAAAATCACCAGATTGATCCCTTCGATCGGCAATCCCGAATTCACCAGCCACGCATAAACGATGGTTGTAATTGGCAGAAAGATGAAGCCCAGCAGCGGGATCACGAGCCCGTGATAAGCCCTGTCGAGACTGTTCGAGAACAGCCACATCAACACCAGCACCACTCGCGGAAATGCCAGTACGATCAGCGTCAGCAGACAAGGCATGCGACGAGCATAGAGCAGTCAGCAAGCCAATGTACAGGCAAAGACAGCGCGCGGCCGGAACTACTGCGGTTGGCTTTTCAGCTCGGCCTGCAGCTGGCGCCACGCCGAGTCTTCGAACGTGGTCTTGATCCGTTCGCGCCCATCGCTGCGCGGATCGCCCACGCGCGGACCATCCTGCTTCAGGCACCGCCCCAGCATTGTTGTCGCCTCCTGATCGCCGGGCGCGCGATCGAGCACGGCGCGGAAATTCGCCGCCGCCAGTTCGAACCGTCCCTGCTTCCAAAGCGAGTAGCCGAGATTGAACCAGTAATCCGGATCGCGATCGTCGCCATCCAGCGCCTTCTTGAAATTCTCCGTCGCGGCGGGATCGTTCTTGCGTGAAAGCGCCGCCCCCAGATCGTTGTAAACCTCGTTCAGCGGGATCTCGCTCGAAACCATCTTCAACTGATCGATCGCGCCATCGAAATCGCCGCCGTAATATTTACAGATTCCCCGCAGGAACGCCGCTTCGAGAAAGTGCGAATCGCTTCGGTTGACTTTCGCGAGCCAGTCGGCGGCGCCCTTGTAATCTTTCTTTGCGAACATCATGCGGCCGAGCTGGAAGTCGGGCTGAGAAAAATGATCGTCGAGTTTCGCCGCCTGCGTGAACAGCTTCAGCTTCTGATCGTCCGACGTCGCCATCAGCCCGCGGACGTAGCTCTCCATAGCATCCACCCGCACGGGCGCGCGGTCGTGGAAGAACACTTCTTCCGAAGGAGCCCGGTCGGGGGCGAGTTCCCGCAGCACCATCCAGGCGAGGCGGGTCTCCATCTGGCTGAGTCCGTCGAGAGTTCCCGATTGCGTGAACTCCGCCCGCTGATGAAACTTTTTCAGATCCATCACGCGGATTGTCAGTTTGATGCCCGCCTTCAGCGCGGAGCCGCCCGCCGCGTCATCGACTTTGAATTCGCCCGAGACGATCTGCCCGGCGTCGAGAGTCTCGCCGATTTTGATTACGGATGCTTTCGTCAGCAGCACGCCCGGACGCAAAGAGAGGCGCTTATAAACCTCTTCGCGGTCTTCGCGGGTCAGTACCAGGAGCCCGGTGGTGCTGAGCGCTTCGTCGATGGTTTCCGAAACGCTTTCGCCGATCCAGTCGAGATTCGGAGCCCCTTTCTCGTTGAGGTTGAACAGGGGAAGCACCGCGATCGTATCGGCGGCCCACGCGGTGCTCACGAGCAAGAAGGCGGCAGTCAGACAGAGAAAGAAACGCACTCCGCTTTAAGAGTAACAATCGCGGAAGGTTTCGTAACGTTCCAGCAGCTGCGGGGCGGACATGCCCGCACGCCCGCGGGCATGTCCGGTCGCAGACCACGCCGGCTAAAGCCAGCGCGGCGGGCTTTTCTACATTTTCGTGCTTCCGGCATCGGACACGGGGATTGTGTATCCGCGTCAGCGCCGGGATTCATCCCGGCTCTTCGGTCGAGGGTTACGCCGGCTCGGCGCTCGTCTCTTCCACAAACCGCGCCACGCGCACCTCATAGACCGCGGGCTTGCCGTGGCGATCGCTCACAAACAGGATGCTCTGGCTGTCGGGCGTGAAGACCGGCTGGACCATCGCCGGGTCGGACGCGTGGTGTTCGCACAACGTGAGCTCACGCCGCACGGCGCGCAGCAGAATCAGTACGTAAGCATTTGCCTTACTGCGGCTCGCGCCCGTAAACACCGACGCGTCGGCGTTGGGCGCAACGGAAACGAACTGGCTCGTTTTCGCGAGCAACTTATCGGTCCCCTCGTCGGGTGAGTTCTCGCGCAGCGTCACTAACTCCTTCGGATCATCGGGAGTGTGCAGGTAGATGACGGTTCGTCCGGAGGGAATCCACATGGCTCCGCCGGTCTGCCCCGGCGCGGTCTTCAACTGACGCTTACCGGATCCGTCGGTATTGACGATCCAAAGCTGCCCGCCGGCGCGGTAAAGCACTTGCAGCCGTCGCGGCCGCGCCATCAGACCGTCGATCTCCTGATCCGTCTCGAGGACGCGCCGGGCCGTCTGCCGGACAATGCTGACGATGCGGGATCGCCCCTTCTCGCGTTCGGCGAACAGAAGCGATCCGTCAGTTCCGACGGTAAAGCCGGTTCTGGTGGCGCCGTCCGGAACGTGGTGAACTTCACGATGGGCTCCGCTGAGCGGCATTTCGTTCAAAGCGGGGCCATCGAAGAAGAGCACGCTGCGCTCATCCGCCGAAAACGTCAGGCTGGAGGGATCGAGCGCCGCCGCGGAAGTCAACTGGCGGGACCCGCCGAGCTTCAGGTCGAAGAGGAATGCCTGCCGGGGACCGGGTGAATCCGCCGCCGCGCGCTCGCTCCAGTAGAGCAGGGACTCGCTGCGCCGCGTGAATTGCCGCAGATGCGGGGCGCTCATCCCGCTCGTGAACGCGGGGTCGGTCAGCCGGAGGACTTCGAGCTCAGTGGCCGGGTCGGCGTAGCGGGCCCATTCCGGCGGTGTAAGCCGGCCCGCAGCAGCCAAGGCTAGGAAGCGGCGTCGCGAGAGGGGCAGCAAAACTCTTATTTTACGCCGAGGTCTGTGGAGAAGGCTTAAAACGGGAACTCGCGCGCTGGTACGGCCTGATGAACCGCGGACGAGTGAGCCAGGAAACGGTACGGATTAACCGGCGTCGACCCGATGCGCACTTCGTAGTGCAGGTGCGACCCGGTCGAGCGCCCGGTAGTGCCAACCGCGCCAAGCACGTCGCCCTGCCGGATTTCCTGACCTTCAATCACATCCATCCGCGAAAGATGCGCGTACCACGTTTGGTAGTTGTTGCCATGGTCGACGATCACGCAGCGCCCATAACCACCGTTCCAGCCGGCATGGATCACGATCCCATCCGCCGCCACGTGCACCGGCGTGCCCTGCGGCGCGGAAATATCGACGCCCGTGTGCATCGCGCCTTCGCCGGAGAACGGATCGCTGCGCTCCCCGAACCCGCCCATCAGGCGCCCATTCACAGGCCAGACCCCAGGCAGCACGTTGACGTTGTCGCGCGAGAAGATGTTCCGCTGACGCCTGGCGAGGTTCGTGGTCCGCAGATAACTGTATTCCGCCAGCGTTTCCCGCATGGTGGGAACAAGGGCGGCGCCGCCCTGGGATTCAGCAACCAAATCCGGAGACCCGGCAAGCTGCTTGCGAACGCCGTAGGCGGTGGTTACTTCGTCCGCCAGCAACTGCAGACTGGCGAGCTGCTCATCCGTCTGTTTGACTTTGCGCTGCAGGTTATCGTAGCGGGTCCGTAACACCTGCGCTTCATGCTGCAGAGAGTTGTAGTTGGAGACTTTGAGCGCCATCCGGGCGTAGCTCCCGACCACCGTGAGCGCCATCAGGACGATCACTCCGACGGCGCCAAGCGCCGCATAGACGAACCGGTGCGGGATGTGAATGCGCTGCAATCGCCCGTGAAGGGAATGCGCCAATACTACGATGAAATAGTTTTGTTTCAATCCTGATCCTCTTGGCGCGGGCTTCGCGCACCAGGCGTTTCGGACTGTCGTCTCGCTGAAATGTTCCAGGGGCAAAGCGAGACTGAACCCGGCTAAAGTCGAGAAACTCAGAGGTTAACATCCTTTAAGGTTGCAAGTCAACCCGTTTGACTGTTAAGCTTCCGGCTTGCCGAAACGCATTCCAGGAAGACATTTCGCCCGCAATCTTGTCGAGCGCAGAACGTTGATAACGCAACTGGTTAAGCGCGATTTCCAGCAGCGCTACATCGGCTCGGCGGCGGGTTGGGTGTGGGGCTTGATTCACCCGCTCGTCCTGCTCGGTAGCTATGTCTTCATCTTCGGCGTCTGCCTGAAAACCGAGACCGGGCCCGGCGCCGTCACCCAAAACTACCCGATGCTCGTGTTCGCGGGCATGCTCCCCTGGCTGCTGTTCAGCGAAACGGTGCAGCGTTCGGCCGGGTCGCTGGTCGAACAGGCCAACCTCATTACAAAGACGGTTTTCCCGGCGGAGATCGTGCCGGTGTCGATCTTCCTCTCGTCGTTGATCAGCCACCTGCTCGCGGTGTCGATTGTATTCGTGGCCGCGGTCCTGTTCCTCGGGCATCTGAACCCGCTGATTGTGCTGCTGCCGGTCGTTACCCTGCTGGCGGGGTTATTCGCGGTCGGGGTGGGCTGGATTGCGGCGGCCCTGCAGGTTTATCTGCGGGACACGGCCCAGGTCCTGGCGGTGATTTTGACGCTTTGGTTTTGGGCAACGCCGATCCTCCTTCCGAAAGACCGGCTGGACCGTTTTCCGCCCTGGTCGACAATTGTGATCCGGGCCAATCCGCTGACGTATATAGTGGACGCCTACCAGCACGTTTTGCTTGGGAACTCAGTGCCGTGGACCGATTTGGAAGGCGCGGCCGTGTTCGCAGCGGGCACGTTCGTGTGCGGCGGACTGATTTTTCGTTATATGAAGCGCGGCTTCGCCGACGTGCTGTAGGCGGAAACTTTTACCGCGTTTTTTCAGCGACTTTGACTTTTGCGCCTTCGAGCTTCTTCGTCACTTTGGCGAGCTCGACCGGATCCTGTTCGCTCGGCGCCGCAACCTTCCATTCGGAAACCGACGATTCCCACTGCTGGATGGCTTCGCGAATCTTCCCCTGCCTGGCGTAAACGTCGCCCAGATGCTCGTGGACCGTCGGGTCTTTGCCAACCTTATCGATCGCCATCCGCAGCTCATCGGCGGCCTGGTCGAGTTTATTGAGGCGATAGTAAACCCAGCCGAGGCTGTCCTCATAGGCGCCATTATCGGGCTCGATATCGAGTGCCTTCGAAATCAGCTGCTGGGCTTCTTCGAGACGAATGTTGCGATCGGCATACATGTATCCCAGGTAGTTCATGGCGCCGGCATTCTGCGGATCGGCTTCGAGCACGTTGCGGAAAGCTTTCTCCGCCGCATCAAAGTTCTTCTCGCGCTCGTACATGGCGCCGCGCATGAACTCGACGGTCTGCTTGTCCTGCGCGCTTTCCGCCTGGGCTTCGGCGGCGTCCAGCGTCTTGCGCTCGTCTTCAAATCGCTTCCCCTTGTCCTGCACCTGCGCGAGCGTTATAAGGGTGTCGCGGTCTTTTGCGCTGCTGGGAATGGCCTTCAACTCATTGACGGCCTGGTCTGTGGAGCCCAAATCGGCCAGCAACAGAGCATGTTCGAAAATCAGAGGCTTCTCGGCCGGATACTTCCTGATAGAGGCATCGGCCGCTTGGCGGGCCCCCTTGAAATCCTTCGCGTTCTTGTACGCTTCAACCACTTTACCTTCGACGCTGGGTGCGAGGGCCGGATCCAGCTCGGCGATCTGCCGGTAATCGGCGATGGCGTCCGCCGTCTTGCTGGCATCTTCATGCATCGCGCCCAGGATGTAGAGGTTGCGGATGCGATCCTTCTTCTCCTGATCCGCGTACTTATCTTTCTTCGTGTCGGCGAGGAGCGACTGCATGGCCACAATCGCCTGTTGCGTCTTGCCCTGGACGCGCAGGAGCTCCTCTTCGGCGAAACGAATCTGCAGAGCGCTGTCTTTGGTCTCGACTGTGTGCGCCTTCGCGAGAACGGCAGCGGCGCCTGCGTAGTCGTGTTTCCGCTCCAGAATCTCCGCCACCTGAATCTGCAGGAGGACGTTCTTCGGCTGGTCAGTCGCCAGTTCCTGGAACGCGGCCAGCGCTTCGTCGAGCCGGCCGGCGTTCAGCAGATCGAGCGCAATCCGGACGCGCAGTTGCTGCGTGTCGTTGGTCAGCGCCAGCGCCTGCTTGAACGTGTCAGCCGCTTTTCCGAAATCCTTGATCTGCTCGTAAAACTCGCCGAGCATCTGGACGTTGCGCTGGTCGGGATTCTTTTCGACGGCCTGCTCGAGCATAGCGATGGCGTTCGGCACGTCGCCGCGATCCACGTAAATCATCGCGAGGCCGTTGAGCGCCTCGTCGTCATTGGGGTCGTCCTGCAGCACCGCCCGATAGGCCTTTTCGGCGGCGACGTCGTTCTTCGCCACACGATAAAGGCGCGCAAGCATCGAGAGGCTTTCACCGTCTTTGGGATCAGTCTGCGTGATCTTTTCGTATTGATCGATCGCATTTTTCAGCATCGTCTGATCGACGCGCCCCTGATCGGGGTCGATCTGGCGGGCATAGATCCGGCCAAGAATTTTGCGAGCGTCATTGTTGTTGGGATTGGCCTTCAGCAGATCGTTCGCTTCCTGCATCGCCCGGTCCAGTTGCCCGGCCTGCACGTAGAACTCGGCCAGCTCTACGGCAATGTATGTGGCGGATGGGTCGGCCTTGATTGCCTGCCGGTAAAAATCGATCGCCTTGTTGACGTACTCGCCGCGGTTGCCGTAAGCCCCCGCGAGCTCGGCGTAGAGATGGGCCATGGCGAATTCGTAATAGGCGTTGGAATGATCGGCGGCCGGCCCGACGGGCGCTTGCGGGGCGGGCGTCTGGGAGAATCCCGGCCTCGGGACCAGGAGGAACGAAAAACCGAGCGCCGAAAGTGCAACAACGTTAAGGCACCGAGCGCCCAGCGCTCTCGATCCAAAGTTTCCGATCATTTTCCAACTTTCTCGTGTTCCGCAGCCAGCGGGCGCACGACCCATTCGTCCATCATTGTATAACGCTGCCCTGAAATCATTAAACAGACTTAAGGAGCGCACAGGCCGAAGAGTCCGTTGTGCGCTGAGCGACTATTGTGTGACGCTGGGGGAGAATCGCTCGTTGCACGGCAATCGAAATCTGATCGCAATCGCCGGCCCGACGGGATGCGGGAAGAGTGATCTGGCGCTCGCGCTCGCGGCGGAGTTCAACGGCGAAATCGTCAGCTGCGATTCCGTGCAGGTCTACCGGTATTTCAACATCGGCACCGCCAAACTTCCGGTCGCCGAACGGCGCGGAATTCCGCATCACCTGATCGATATCGCGAATCCGGACGAGGTCTTTACGGCGGGCGATTTCGCGCGCCTGGGGCGCCCGATTCTGCGTGAGGTCGCCGACCGCGGACGGCTTCCGATTGTGGTCGGCGGCACCGGATTTTACCTGCGGGCATTGCTGGACGGCCTCGCTCCCGGGCCGCAGAGAGATGAACGGCTGCGCGCTCGTCTTCGGCGGATCGAGGAGCGCCGCGCGGGCGGGATTCACCGGATTCTGGCACGGCTCGATCCGAAGGTCGCGGCCCGGATTCATCCCAATGACATTCCGAAAGCGATGCGGGCGCTTGAGATTTGTGTTTCCGCGCGGCGGCCTGCCACGGAGGTCTTTGCTGAAGGCCGCGATGCGCTCGAGGGTTTCCGCGTGCTGAAGATCGGGCTGTTTCCGGATCGCGAGCAGTTGTATGAACGGCTGGCGGCGCGCGTCTCCGCGATGATTGCCGCGGGGCTGGTGGAAGAGACGGCGACGATCCTCGCGCGCGGATATGAGGAAACCTGCAAACCGTTCGAGTCGATCGGATACAAGGAAGCGCTGCAGGTGGTGCGCGGTGAATTCTCGCCGAGGGACGCGCTGTTTTATGCGACACGCGAAACGCGGCGGTACGCGAAACGGCAGATGACGTGGTTTCGGCAGGAGCGCGGGATCGAGATTGTGGCGGGGTTTGGGGATGATCCGGCGGTGACCGAAAAGGTGCGGGCACGGGTGCGGCAGTTTATGACCCACGGGCAAAACACAGGCTTATAGTGAATCTGTTGTTGTTCTGTGTGAATGCGGTTGTGTAAAACCTCAATCGGGCACCCGGCAGCTGCGACTTTCGCAGGCAGACGCGCGACGTCTCGCTTCAGTGCGTCGAGTTTGTCCGGGGCCTCAGCCTTAAGAATACTCAGATCGCGTCTGGCTGCAGACTCTGAAGCGATACATGTAGCGCGGGCAATCGTGCCCGCGCCACGAGCCTTCTAATTGTTCCGTGCCTGGTACTTCGGCGTCGAGAGATAGCCCGAGATCGTGTTCTTGCCGACCGAATTCACGACCAGCTCGTACAACGACTTCGAGACATAGAACTGCAGCGGCTCGTTTACGTTGCGGTCTTTCTTCTCCGTGCGCTTGTCGTCGGCCATCAGGTCCAGGGTGAACTTGTTCTTCTTGGGGTCGGCGTTCTTCAGCAGAACGCTGATGTCGCCGACCTTCTGGAAATCTTTCGTTTTCGATACATGGAACTCGACGATATTGCGTTCGCCGCGCCGCTTCAGCTCCGACAGTTCGGATGAGTTGGTCGCCACGTAACCGCTCGTGATCCCCAGGTCGCCCGATACCTTCTTCAGGTCGGACCTGGTAGTCGCGAGATCAGATTTGGTGCTGGCGAGATCGGTCTTCACGCCGGTGACATCCGCCCCGACATCCGCCAGTTTGGCGGTGGCCGTATCGGCGGACTGCTTCACATTGGACAAATCCGAGTTCACCTGGTCTACGTTCTTCGCGACCTTCTGGTTCTCCGCCTCGAGTTTCTGCGCCTGCTGGTCCGCGTATGTCAGGGCTTCCTTCTTCGCCTGGCTGGCCGCGAGATTGGCCTGACGCGATCGCTGATCGAGCTCTTCACGCAGATCTTCGAGATGCTTACGCTGCGTCGCCGTCATCACGGTGCTGTTTTCCTTCAGCGTGTCGATCTCGTTCTGCATGATTTCACTACCCTTTGAGGTGTCGTTGCGCAAATCATGCACCTGCCAGAGCAGGAATCCATTGGCCGCGAGCGAAGCGACAATCGCTCCAGCCGCGAGGGCGGTCTTCATGCTCGAATTCGAGCTCGGCGGCGGTGGGGCGGGATACGGATACTGCGGAGCGCTCATCAATTTCTCCTGATCTGTCAAGTATATAGCTTTCAGCCGTCAGCTCCCGACAAAGCTTTTCATGGATTTAGACCGCCAGACCGGGGTTTGCGTTTCACAACGGCAGCGTAAATGTCTGTCCCGCCTGGGCCGCGATTGCCTGAATTCCGTATTTACCCTGAATCGCCTCGGCCAGCGCGCTCGACTGAGCTGGCTCGCCGTGCACGAGAAATACCTGCTTCAGGCTCGAAGCCATGGGTTTCATCCACTCGATCAGTTCGCCAGAATCCGCATGGCCGCTCAGCGCTTCGAGCGATACGACTTCGGCGTTCACCGTCTCCGGGATACCGAAAATTCGCACGGACTTCCAGCCATCGCGCAGTTTGCTGCCCAGCGTCTGGTCGGCCTGATATCCGGTCAGCAGAACCGTGTTGCGGCCGTCGCCGATGTTGTTGCGCAGATGATGCAGGATGCGCCCTGCCTCGCACATCCCCGACGCCGAGATCACCACAAACGGCCCTTTACGGTCGTTGAGCTTCTTCGATTCGTTCACATCGCGGACGTAAGTCAGACGCGCGAAGCCGAAGGGGTCCTGGTGGTTCCTGAGATACGCGTTGGTTTCGTCGTTGAAGCATTCCGGATGCGCGCGAAACACCTCCGTGACGTTCACCGCGAGCGGACTATCCACGAAGATCGGCACGCTCGGCAGCCGCTTCTCATTCATGAGCTGGTGGAGCATGAGGACAAGCTGCTGCGTCCGCCCGACAGCGAAGGCGGGCACTATCAGCCGGCCGCCGCGCGCGACTGTCCGCTTGACGACGTCTTCGAGAAAGCTCAGCGCCTCGCCTTTCTGCGCGTGTTTACGTCCGCCGTAAGTGCTTTCAAGGATGAGGTAGTCAACCGGCGGCAGGGACTCGGGATCGCGAATGATGGGCAGCTCGGCTCGTCCGACATCGCCTGAGTATGCAAGGCGCACCTTGCCGTCTCTCAGCACGATGGCGGACGAGCCGAGAATGTGGCCCGCGTCATAAGATTCCATCGTCAGGTTCTCGCCGATTTTTCTGGGCGTGTGCAGGTTCACCGGGCGGAAGAGTTCCATGGTCGCGGCGGCATCTTCGATCGTGTAAAGCGGCTCGACTGGCGGATCCTCCGGATGCTTCCGGTTGACGAACTCCGCATCGCTTTCGGCGATGTGGGCGGTGTCGCGCAGCATGGCCCCGCAGAGGTCGGCCGTCGCCGGCGTCGCGTAGATCGGGCCGTGAAAACCGTTTTTCACGAGAAGCGGGAGGCGTCCGCTGTGGTCGATATGCGCGTGCGACAGCACGACCGCATCGATCGATGCGGCAGGGAACGGAAACGTGCGATTGCGCTGCTCGGTCTCCTTGCGGCGCCCCTGGAACATGCCGCAGTCGAGCAGGTAGCGCCTGCCATCGACTTCGATGCGATGCAAAGACCCGGTGACGCCGCCCGCAGCGCCTTCAAAAGTGAGCTTCATGGCTAACCGGTAATATAGCGGGTAACCGGAATGCCGATCGTCCTTGAGCTCCGCAGTGTGCTTAAAGAGTTCCCAGGACACCGGGCGGTCGACAACATCTCGCTGCAACTGGAACGCGGCGGGTTTTACTCTCTGCTCGGTCCATCCGGCTGCGGTAAGACGACGACGCTTCGCATGATCGGCGGCTTCGAGCAGCCCGATGCCGGCGAGGTCGTGCTGAACGGCGCGATCGTGAATGGATTAAAGCCGTTCCAGCGCGACGTGAGCACTGTCTTTCAAAGCTACGCGCTGTTCCCTCATCTCACGGCACTTGGCAACGTGGAATTCGGCCTGCGCGAGCGGAAGATTGCCGATCGCGCGGCCCGCGCTCGCCGCGCGCTTGACCTCGTGCAGCTCTCCGGCAAGAGTGATCGCACGCCCGCCGAGCTCTCCGGCGGCGAGAAGCAGCGCGTGGCGCTTGCGCGCTCACTCGTGCTCGAACCGCAGATCCTGCTGCTCGACGAGCCGTTGGCCGCGCTCGATCCGAAGCTTCGCAAGGAAATGCGCGGCGAGTTGAAAGCGATGCAGAGGAAGACCGGTATCACCTTCCTTTTCGTAACCCACGATCAGGAAGAAGCGCTTTCGATGTCCGATCGCGTGGCTGTGATGAATCAGGGTCGCATCGAACAGTTCGGCACTCCCGAAGAAGTCTACCTGCGGCCCATGACGCGGTTCGTCGCCGGATTCCTCGGCGCGATCAACTGGTTCGGGAAGACGGGTGTTCGTCCCGAATCGACGCGTCTCGCTCGTGAGAAACCGGATGGCGTGCCCTGCATCCCCGGCGCGGTCGAAAGTTCTCTGTTCTTCGGAAACCGCGTGCACGTACACTCGCGCCTCGAAGACGGAGGACGCGCCGTCGCCGAGCTTACGCTCGAACAGAACCATTTCGCTGAGGGCGAAGTCGTCTGGATCCACTGGAAGCACGCCGACGAATTGCGTTTCGAATGAATTTACGCGCTCGATTTCTCCTGCCGGGCCGGGTGTGGATGGCGCTGTTTTTCGCCGCTCCGCTCGCGATTGTTTGCGGATACAGCTTTCTCACACGCGGCGATTATGGCGGCGTCGAACAGCCGTGGACCGTCGAGAACTTCACGCGTCTGGCCGATCCGATTTATCTCGGGATTCTCTGGCGTTCTCTGTGGATGGCGCTGCTCGCGACGGCCCTTTGCGCGCTGCTGGGCTTTCCGCTGGCGCTGTTCATCGCGCGCGCGGGCCAGCGAAAGAATCTGTGGCTTCAGCTCGTGCTGCTGCCGTTCTGGACGAGCTTTCTCGTCCGCACATATGCGTGGCTGTTCATTCTGCGCGACACGGGACTTGTGAACACAGTGCTGATGCGGCTGCACGTTATCTCCTCGCCTCTGCCGCTGCTCTATAACGGGGGCGCGGTGCTGCTGGGCCTCGTCTACAACTTCCTGCCGTTTTTCGTGCTGCCGATGTACGCCACGCTGGAGCGTCTCGATCCGGCTCTCATGGAAGCGTCGGCGGATCTCGGGGCGCGTCCCATGACCACATTGTGCCGCGTGATCGTTCCGGTTTCGGCGCCAGGGATTGTTGCGGGATCGGTGCTCGTCTTCATTCCCTGCCTCGGCGCTTACCTCACGCCGGACTTGCTTGGAGGCGGCAAGACCGTCATGCTCGGGAACCTGGTGCAGAATCAATTCACGACGGCGCGGGACTGGCCGTTCGGGTCCGCGGCGTCGCTGGCTTTGATGCTGGCAAGCGCGCTCCTGCTCGCGGCGCTGATGCGAAGCCGCTTTGCGAAGGAATTGATGTGAAGAGCCGGGCGCTGGGAATCTACGCCGCGGCGGCGCTCGCGTTCCTGCACGTCCCCCTGATAATCCTGATCGTGTTCAGCTTCAACGCCAGCCGTTTCACGACGTGGGAGGGCTTCTCGCTGCGCTGGTATCGCGCGGCCATGAGCGATCCGCAATTGTCGGAAGGCCTGATGAACAGCCTCATCATCGCGTTGGTTGCGTCGGCACTTGCCACCGTCATCGGAACGCTCACGGCATATGGCATCTGGAAACGACGGGCCAACACCCTGTCGGGCTCACTTTATCTCTCACTGGTCACGCCGGAGATCGTGACCGGTGTCGCACTGCTCGCGCTCTTCCAGTGGGCGTTTCGTTTCTTCCATCTGCATCTGGGCCTGGGTACGGTCATCATCGCGCACGTGGCATTCTCGATCGCTTACGTGACGATCGTCATCTCCGCGCGGCTTTCCAGTTACGACCGCTCGCTCGAGGAAGCCGCCATGGACCTCGGGGCGAGCGAGGGGCGCGCCTTCTCGCGCGTGACGCTTCCATTCCTCATGCCGGCGATCGCGGCCGCCGGACTGCTCGCGCTCGTGGTTTCGTTCGACGATTACGTCATCACGAGTCTGGTCGCGGGCGTCGATTCCGAGACGCTCCCCATGGTGATTTACGCCATGGCGCGGCGGGGTGTGAGTCCGGTCGTGAATGCGGTATCGGCGCTGATTGTCGTCGCGTTCGGTGCGATCGTCGTCGTGTCGCAGAGGTTACAGCAAAGGTGAACCGGCGGGGTTTTCTGGCAGTGGGATTAGCGACCGCCTGCGCGCGCGATCGCAGACCGCGGCTGAACGTCTACAACTGGTCGACATACATCGCGCCGGCGATGCTGGTGCGCTTTGAGCGCGCGCGCGGCGTTCGCCTGCGGTACGGCACGTACGAGAGCAACGAAGAAATGCTCGCGAAAGTGATCACGGGCAATTCCGGCTGGGATGTTATCTTTCCCACGCACAGCCGTCTTGCCCCGATGGCTCGCGCGGGATTGATCGCCGTTCTCGACCACAAGCGTCTGCCCTCGCTCGCGAATCTCGACGCGCGCTTCCGGCGGCCCGCGTGGGACCCGGATCTTCGGCTCGGCGTTCCGTATATGTGGAACGCGACCGGCATTGTGTGGAACTCCGCCCAAACGGCCGCGCCGGGCGGTTGGGCGGACCTGTGGAGTCCAAAGCTGCGGGGGCGGCTAACAATGCTCGACGATCCCGAGGATGTGATCGGCGCGTGTCTCCAGAAGCTCGGCTTTCCCTTCGGTTCGATCGACGACCGGCAATTGCAGGCGGCGAAGGCGGAAGCGGTCTGGCAGAAGCAGTTGCTGCGCGCGTACCTGAATGCCGAGGTGCGCGATCAGCTTGTTTCGGGCGACGTTCTCGCCGCGCAGCTGTGGTCGACGACGGCCGCGCAGGCGATCCACGGCAACGGAAATCTCGGCTTTGTTTATCCGGCAGAGGGATATCCTCTCTACTGCGATTGCGCGGTGATTTTGCGCGAGAGCGGGCGGCACGAACTGGCGCATGAGTTTCTGGAGTTTCTCCTGCAGCCGGATGTCGCGGCCGCCAACGCGCGCGCCGCCGAGACGGCAAGCGCCAACGGACGAGCGCAGGAGATGCTGCCGCGCGATCCTGTGTTGTATCCGCCGGACGAAACCTACCGGCGCGGTGTATGGCCGGAGGCGCTGCCTTCCGCCGCGCAGCGTTACCGCGACCGGTTGTGGACTGAGATCAAATCGGCGTAGGCGGAGCATGCGCCGGCACGATTGCCGAGCCGGCGCTTGTTCTCCTCGAATGCACTGAGACTTCCGGGCTGGAACGCTACTTGCCGATCATGTGAGGCCAGTCCTTCTCGTTTTCGAGGCAACTGGAATCCAGCAGTTCGGTGTCGAGCGCGAGCGTCTGGTTGACGGTCACCGTAAAAGGCGCCGTATAGGCTTTCGGATCGTCGATCGTGATCTCGATATCGAGCCGGCCGTAACTCGGGCGCCGGAAGCGTTCGGTCATCTTCGCGGCACTGGTCATGGGAGTGCCGTTGCGGTCGAGCCACAGATCGTCGCGGAATCCATTCGTGTGAACGACGAGCGTGTCGCCCTCCCACTTTCCCGACGAGTATCCAAACCAGTTCGGCCACGGATCTTCGGGCAGCGGACGGTTGTCGGTGAAGAGCTGCCGGTAAATCGAACTGTTCTCGCTCATCAAGACAACCAGCCCGGGGATCTGAATCAGCTTGCGCAAAAACGGACTCGTATGCATCTGGACCGGGCTGCCCGGCAGGCAGCGCGACGTCGGATCGTCCTTGCCGTTCTGCGCGGTGCGTTCTTTCAGGATCGCGGCGGCCCACGGTTGAAGCGGCAAACCGCCCGTGATGCCGGAACCTATGTCGAGAAACTGTGCGCCGATCATCTGATCGATGCAGCCGTCGGGCGGGCAGGGGCGTTTGGGAGCCGCCCAGAGTCCGGAAAGGTCGGGGTGGTGGTCGGCCGTGCGGGGAGTGGGAGCCTCGAGGTTGGGCGCGCCAGTGCGGGATTTCGGGACGCCCGGAGTGGGGTAGTGCAGCCACTGAGCGGTGGCCGACAGGCAGATCGCGAAGAGCAGTGTGACTCTTGCCGCCACTGATCAGCAATTATAGCCGCGAAAGCAGGCCAGCGGCTTAAGGAGGACGCCGCTTTCCGGCGCGCGCGGATCGGAAAGACTTATCGAAAGCGGTAACGCGAAGAGTGCGGCATGCTGGCGAGAAGTTATACGGCGAAAGTTAGTCTAGGAACCGCGAACTCAAGGTGTTACTAATCAGTTCAGAACCAAACCGTGAACGCGATGAGTTGTAATGACGCTTAATACTTCGCTGAGCCCCGTGCCACCTGAGGCGTCGCGCCGCCAGGAGTGGTTATGGAAAATCGGACTCGTGCTCGAAGCTCCCGAGCTTCTGGCCGAAATCGAGGCCGCAATCGCCGAAGCGGGCGCCGCCAAAGTATTCCAATTCGCGGCGTCGACGCCTTCCTTCGAGGTCGCGAATGCGGTCGATCGCGAGCGTCCGGACCTGTTGTTCGTGGAGTTCGCCCGCACTTCAAAACCCGCGGCCGAATGGCTGACGGACGTGCGCTCCGGAGAAGATACTCCGATCGTTATCGCGGTTCATCCGAACGCCGAGCCCGCCGAGATGATCTCGGCGTTGCGCGCAGGGGCCACCGAATTTCTCTCGCTGCCCGTCAGGCCCGCGATCTATGAAGCGATGGACCGCATCGGCGCACTGCTCGAATCGCGCCGCACCGCCCTCATCGAAACCGGCAAAGTCGCCGGCGTGCTTTCCGCCAAAGGCGGATGCGGGGCAACGAGCCTCGCGTGTTATCTGAGCGCCGCGCTGGTTCATGTCGTTCCGTCGACACGTGTCCTCGTGGCCGATCTCGACTATCAGTCGCCGGGCGCCCGCAGCGTATTCCGCGCAACGCCGCGGACCCATGCGGGTGAAGCCTTCGAAGCTGTGCGCCGCCTGAGTTCGACGGTGTGGCGCGATTTTGTCACGCCTGTATCGAACGGCGTCGATCTGCTCGCGTCGCCGGCCGATGTGATTTCCACCACGCCCGCCGAGCCGCCCGAGCCATGGCGCATCGAAAGTTTGTTCCGTTTCCTGGTCCGGCAGTATAACTGGGTGCTCGTCGACCTCGGCCGCCATCTCAATCCGGCGAACTGGTCGATGCTGCAGAATATCGAGGAGTTGTTTATAGTGACTGCTCCCGACGTGCTCGCCCTTTATCAGACGCGCGCGGTGCTGCAGACGCTTTGCAGCCGCGGCTTCGAGAAGGACCGGATCAAAATCATCCTCAATCGCAATCTGAGCTCACCGCAGGATTTTTGGGTCGAAAGCATCGAGCAGATGTTCGAGATGACGGTGTTCGGCGTTCTTCCGAACGATGAAAACACGGTGGAAAAGCTGCAGCGCGACCGTTTTGAATTTCCCCGCGATACTCCGTTCGGGCGCGGTCTGATCAGGATTGCCTCCCGTCTTGCGAAACCTGGCGCCCCCGGACCGGCAAAGAAGGCTGCATGAGTATTATGGCGTACATTGCTGCTTCGCACATGAATGAACAGGTGCCGGCACGAATGCCGGCGCGGCGGGCGGGAGCGCTCGCGTCACCTTCGCGGGCAAGCATGGTTGTCACCAACCGCCTCGGAGGAACGACACATTGTCACGATAACCTTGGCTATGATTCTTCTAAAGCCCTGATCCCGCGAGAGGTATTTCGTCAATGGTTTGGCTCCCGGTATGCTTTAGGAGAGTAAGCTGGTACATTGCCCATGTCCGAATATTCGATTCTCTTTATCAGACCCGAGGACTCGCCGGCGCAGAACATCGAGAGCGCGGTGCGGGCGGGATTCGATGGCGCCGTCGAGTGGACCCGCGTCGAAGCGCTGTTCGATGGTCTGCGCAGCCTGCAGGAGCGATCGTTCGATTTGATCATCTCGGAGTTGTTCCTGCCGGATGGCCAGGGCCTTGCGACGGTTCGCCACCTGAACCAGCATGCGCCCCGGACGCCCGTGATCCTGCTCTGCAACACGAAAGATCGCGAGACGGCCGTCACCGCGGTCCGCAAGGGCGCCCACGATTTCTTCTGCTATGAAGATCTCGACGCAGCGAATCTGTGCCGCGCGGTGAGCGGCGCGCTGCATAACACCGGCGGCGACACGAAGGAACATGGCGGCGCCGACCGCCGCACCAATGCGCGGTTCCCGTGCCGCTTAGCCGTGAGCTACCAGGCGCTCGAGCATCCGTTCCTGTCCGGGGTCGCTACCAGCGAAACGTTGAATATCAGCAGCAAGGGCGTGCTCTTCGCCACCGACGAGCCTCTGCAGCAGGGACAATTACTGCAGGTTTCCGTCGACTGGCCGGCGCGCCTTGAAAACCAGGTACCGCTGAAACTCGTGGCGGAAGGCCGCATCGTTCGCAACGACAACGGCCTTGCCGCCATGCGCATCGACAAGTACGAATTCAGAACCCGCCGCATCAAGACGCAGACCACTGCACCTAACGGCGTTCCAGCCATCGGCATTCTAAAAGCGGGCGCGGAAAAAATGAAGCCATCAAGCCATCCACAAGAGATGGCGGTGAATGTTCCACCCCGGCCGGGTACGGCGGCGGGCAACAAGACGAACGGGTCGCGAATTTCCCGGAACGTCTGAACGACTCGCAATTTTGTAACGCCATTTACTCGGAGGCACTGACATTGTCAAAGATTTTTCTTCTAAGCGACCAGCCGGTACTTTTGCGCGGCTTCGAAGCGGTGTTGACCACTACAGGTTTTGAGATCGCGGGGAGCTGTCAGGCCGGGCTGTTCCCGGCGGCGCTCGAAGCGGCCCCCAAACCCGACGCCGTCCTGCTCGATATCACGTCGGGCCTCACCTTCGCCGATCTGGGCGAATTGCACAGCCATGTGCCGGATTGCCCCGTGATTCTATGGGCCGACGCGCTTCCGCTCGAGCTCATGTTCAAGACACTCGAATTCGGCGT
Source organism: Bryobacteraceae bacterium (assembly GCA_035552355.1). Classification (GTDB taxonomy): domain Bacteria; phylum Acidobacteriota; class Terriglobia; order Bryobacterales; family Bryobacteraceae; genus BOG-234. The sequence continues at coordinate 76,686 of DASZLP010000169.1, forward strand.
CCGCGGAATTGTGCAGCGCCACGTGCAGCCGGAGCAACTGGTCGAATCGCTGCGCAAAGTTCTTGCTGGCGAGCTCCAGATCGGATTCGGCGTGCCCGGCGAGCAGCAGGCTCAGGCGCGCCGGGGCGTTTCACTCACGCCGCGTGAGCGCGAGATTGTGTCATTCCTGCGCCAGGGAATGCGGAACAAGCAAATCGCTCACGAAATGGGCATCACCGAAGGGACCGTCAAGATTTATCTTTTCCGGCTCTTCCATAAGCTCGGTGTGCGCAACCGGTTCGAGCTGGCGCGCTGCGCCACGGGGGATCAGTTGCAGCTCGCGCCGCAGCAGCAGATTCCGGCCGATGAGCCTCCGGAGGAGGCCCATTTGAACAGCTCGTTGATGTAAAGAGCGCGCGGGCGGGCGCTCCTGCCCAAAACGCACGATGGTGGAACAGGCTTCAGCCTGCTTTTTCAAACGCCCGAAGCCACAGGCTAAAGCCTGTTCCACCATCGAACGAACCCGGAGCTTCCTGAAATAATCGACGACCAGGCCGGTTGTAGCGCGGACAGGCTAATTCAGAAGCTTGCCCTGCCGGAGGTAAGCCGGCACATCCAGCTCCTCTTCGAATACCGTGGCCGCGGCCATCGGCATGGGCGCTTCCACAACCGGCGGGGCGGCAGGCGGCGGTGGCGCGGGCTCCGGCGCGCGCTCCGCAAAGAACTCCACGGGCGGCTTCGGCTCGATAACCGACTCCCGGACGTCCATCGGCTTGGTGAATCCGGTCGCGATCACCGTGATCTTCACGGCGTCGCCCATCGTCTCGTTCGCGATCACGCCGAAGTTCAACTGCATCTCATCGTTGTCCGTCGCCGCGCGGATGATCGAACACGCCTCATTCACCTCGTGCAGACCGATCGCCGACGACCCGGTGATGTTCATCAGCACCTGGCGCGCGCCTTTAATCTTCGTGTCTTCGAGCAGCGGTGAATTGATCGCCGCCCGCGCGGCTTCGACCGCGGCGTTCGGACCGCTTGCCGTCGCCGTCCCGATCAGCGCGTGGCCCATTCCGGAGATCGCCGATTTGATATCGGAGAAATCGAGATTAATAAGGCCGGGATTCAGAATGATCTCGCTGATCCCCTGCACCGCCTGCCGCAGCACGTCATCGGCGATTTTGAAGGCGTGTGCCATGCTCGTGCCTTTCGGCGCGATCGTCAACAACCGGTCGTTCGGAATGGTGGTCAGGATGTCGACGGAAGACGCGAGATCGTCGACGCTGCGATCGGCCTGCCGCATCCGTTTACCGCCTTCGAAAGTGAACGGCTTGGTGACAATCGCGATGGTGAGCGCGTCGAGCTGCTTGGCGAGTGTGGCGACGACCGGAGCGACACCCGCGCCCGTCCCGCCGCCGAGACCTGCCGTGATGAACACCAGGTCCGCGCCTTCGAGGATCGCGAGAATGCGCTCGGTATCTTCGAGGGCGGCCTGCCTGCCGATCGCCGGATCGGAGCCCGAGCCGAGTCCGTTGGTCACGCGCGCGCCGATCTGCAGCTTCACCGGAACCTTCGACGCTTCGAGCGCCTGCGCATCCGTATTCATGATGTAGAACTCGACGCCGTCGAGCCCTTCTTCATACATACGCGCCACGGCGTTGGATCCGCCGCCGCCGATTCCGATCACTTTAATGCGCGCGCCCTTGCGCGTCTCGTCCTGCAACTCGAACTTGAGGTCGTCCATTTGGTCTCTCCGTTTTTCCGTTTGAATCGTTCTCTATCGCAATAATCGCCCGATCATGCCGATCGATTGCCGCTCGATATCCACTTCGCTGCGCAGCCGCGCCGCGTACATCGAGAGTCCCGCCGCCGCCGTCCAGGCCGGATCGTTCAGCTCGTCCGGCCAGTCGAGAACGCCCTGCGTAAGCCCGATGCGCGCCGGGCAATCGAGCACCCGCTCGGCAACGTCGCAGATTCCGCTCAGCAGCGCTCCGCCGCCGCCGATCACAAGACCGTTCGCGATGGCGCGCTGCATTCCAACACGCGCCAGTTCGGCGCGCACCATCTCGAATAACTCCACCGCACGCGACTCGAGGATTTCGTTGACGGTCTTTCGCGGCGCCTCGCGCGCCGTCCCGTAGCCTTCGATCACCGGCAATTCCACCGTGCTGTTCAGCGCCGTGCCTTCCGACACCGCGCCGCCGAATTCGTGCTTCACGACCGCCGCGGATTCGAGCGGAATCCGGAAGGCGTGCGCCAGATCGCGCGAAAAGTGATCGCCGCAAATGCGAAGCGATGTCGCCAGTTGCGCCGATTCGCCGTAATAACAGACGAGCTCCGTCGAGTGCGCGCCGATGTCGATAAACGCCACGCCTTCGCGCCGGTCCGATGGAAGCACGGAGGCATAGCAGCCCGCGATCGCTTCGAAGATTGTCTCGTCGACCGACAGGTGCGCGCGGTTGATGGCGCCGATGAGGTTGTTGTGCTCCTGCGTTGAGATCGTCACCAGATGCGCGTTGGCTTCGATCACCGACGCCATCATCCTGCGTGGATCGTGAAAGCCCGGCTGCTCGTCGACCACGAAATCCTGGGGCAGCAGTTGCAGCACCATGCGATCATCCTGGAGTTGGATGTGCATGGCCCGGTCCATGGCGCGATTGATGTCGCGCTGCTCGACCTCGCGGGGCCGCCCGAAATCCATGCGCCCGCGGCTGTTGGCGCCGCGCGCGGTCAAGCCGCCCATGCCGGCGACCACCGTCTCAATCTGCTCGCCGGCCATCGCCTCGGCTTCTTCGACGGCCGCGAGGATGCACGCCGAAACCGCCTGCTGGTCGGCGATGCGGCTGCGCGCCCAGCCCTGCGATTCGACCGATCCATACCCGGCCAGCCGGAGCCGGCGGTCTTCGAGAACCGAAATGACGCAGCGGATCCCGGTGCTGCCGGCATCGACGCCTGTTGCAAAGATATGTTTCGTACTCATTTACCTGGCCAGAATCCGATCGTCCATCCGCAAATCGAACACGCTCGCCTGTTCGAAGCGCTTCCGGATCTCCTCATAGTTGTTCACGAAATGCTGATAGCGCGACCGGTATCGCTGATCGCCGATCCAAAGCTCCACCGCATGCCGGTCGATCTCGGCGATCACGCGCATGTCGGCCGTGCTCGCGGCGTTGATTTCCGAAATGTCTTTCGCCTGCGGACCCAGATCGTCCAGCAGGTGCTGCATCGCTTTGACGCGCAGCCGCCGGTCGTTTTCCGTCTGCTCTTCCATGACGCCGCTCAGCACGGGCAACCGGAAGCGCACGCGTGGCGGAATCGTCAGCAGCACGCCATCGGCGTCGATCAGCGAGAATCTGTAGCGCGCCGTGCCCGCTATCGGCAGCTTCGCGAACGCCACCGGATGCCGCTCGGTCACCGTGACGACGATATGGTTCGGCCAGAGCCGCGAAATGGAAGCCGTATTCACCCAATCGACGGCGAGGAGTCTGCGCCGCCGTTCCGCCAGCGGAATCCGGAAGACGCTCCCGCCGAAATCGGAGGCGAAGACGTTCTGGATGCGCGCTTTGCTCGAGTAGACCGCGCCGTGAATCTCGAGGCTGGCGCAGGTGTGGTCCGTATCGGCGCAGGCCAGTTGGAAGCGGGGGTCCCGCAGCAGGAACGAATTCACCTGCAATCCGCCCCATGCCACTCCGGCTGCGACGACGCTCCATGCGATGAGGCGGAGCGCCATCCGCCAGTTCAACTTTGGTTTGGAAGGCGGGAGGGGCTTAGGCATTTCTCAACTTCTCCAGAATCTTTTCACCGAGCTGGGATACGCTGCCGGCGCCGAGCGTCAGAATCATGTCGCCGGCTTCGACACCCTGGATAATCATCTCCACGCCCGCATCGTTTGTTCCCGCATACTCCGCACCGCGATGGCCGAACTGGCGCATACGCTCCACCAGCGCTTCGGCCGTGACACCTTCAATCGGCTTTTCTGAAGCCGCGTAGATGTCGAGCACAAGCACGCGGTCCGCCTGATGAAAGGCGCGCGCGAAATCGTCGAGCAGATGGAATGTGCGGGTGTAGCGATGCGGCTGAAACAGGACATGCATTCGCCCGCGGCAGCACGATTTCGCGGCCGCCAGCGTGGCCCGGATTTCCGTGGGATGGTGACCGTAATCGTCGACCACGGTGATGCCGTTTACCTCGCCGCGCACCTCAAACCGCCGTCCAACGCCGGTGAACTTCCCGAGCCCTTCGCGGATCACATCCGGCTCGACGTGCAACTCGAGCGCGACCGCAATTGCCGCCGTTGCGTTGAGCACATTGTGCTCGCCCGGGATGTTCAGGTGGAACTCGCCGAGGTCCGCCGTGCGCGAGCGCAGACGGAAGCGAGTGTGAAAGTTCCCGCATTCCTGATCGCTCGGCTGATAGTCCGCCTGGGAATTGCGCCCGTAGGTGATGGTCCGGCGCTTCACGAGCGGGAGGATGGTCTGAACGTTCTCGTCATCGAGGCACACGACGGCCGCCCCGTAAAACGGGACCTTGTTGACGAACTCGACGAACGCCGCGCGGACCGCTTCGATGTCCGAGTAGTGGTCCAGATGCTCGCGGTCGATGTTGGTCACGATCTCGAAGATCGGCGAGAGCTTCAGGAACGACCCGTCGCTCTCATCGGCCTCGACGACAAGGAAATCGCTCTTGCCGACGCGCGCATTCGATCCGCCCATCGCCGCGACCTTGCCGCCGACGACTACAGTGGGGTCGACGCCCGCGTGACTGAGGATCGTCGCGACCATCGACGTGGTCGTGGTCTTGCCATGGCTGCCGGCGATGGCGATCCCGTATTTCAGGCGCATCAGCTCCGCAAGCAATTCGCCGCGCGGGATCACCGGAATCTGCAGCCGCCGCGCTTCCTGCACTTCGGGATTCGACTCCTCGACCGCCGAGCTGACCACCAGCGCCTTGGCGCCGGCCACGTTTTCCGCGTTGTGACCTTCGTAAATTTTCGCGCCGAGTTGGGCCAGACGGTCGGTGGTTGGCGAGACTTTGAGATCGGAACCCGAAATCGTGTAACCCAAATTCAGCAGCACTTCGGCGATACCGCTCATTCCGATACCGCCGATACCCGCGAAGTGGAGATGCTGCCGCGAAAAAAACATTTCAATAAGTTATTGTTTCGATTCCGCCACAACGCTGTCAATGCGAAAACCTGCGGCTTCGACCAGAATCTCCGCCGCGCGCCGCGCCGCCCCGGGGCGCGCCAGCTTCCGCGCCGCTTCGCCCATCGCGCGCAACTGCTCGCGATCGTTATACAGCTCGCGCACGATCTCGAAAAATCTCTCGCCCGTCCAGTCGCGATCGAGGAACATCCGCGCGGCGCCCGCGCGCACGAATGCCTCGGCGTTCTTCTGTTGGTGCTGATCCGCCGCGAACGGAAATGGGATCAGCAGCGACGGCTTTCCGGATGCCGCCAGCTCCGACACGGTTCCGCCGGAGCGGCACACGATGAGGTCCGCCTGGCCGAACGCCTCCGCCATATCGGCGATGAACGCCGTCACTTCGCCCGCCATGCCGCTCTTCTCGAAATCCCCTTTGACCGACTCGTACATCGCGGCGCCGGTCTGATGAATGAATCGGACCGGCAACTCCGCGCTTTGAAACAGTGGCCAACTTTGGCGCGCGGCATTGTTCAAAGTCCGCGAACCCTGGCTGCCGCCGGTAATCAACACCGTAAACTCCCCGCCGGTTTTCGGCTGCATCTCGAAGAATTCTTCCCGTACCGGTCGGCCCGTCAGCTCCGTCCGGCCTTTCGGAAAGAAGCGCCTTGTCTCCTCAAAACTGATCAGCGCCTTGTTCACCCAGCGCGCGATATGCCGGTTGGTAAATCCCGGCACCGCATTCGGCTCCATCACCACCAAAGGCACACCGCGCACCAGTGCCGCGAGCACCGGCGGACCCGCCACGTACCCGCCCATGCTGAAAACCGCCGCTGGCTTCCACTCGGCGAATCGCACCACCTGCCCTGCGGTCTCGGTTATCAGTCTCCACAAACTTATGGCGCGTGTTGCGATCCCGAGATTCTTGAGACCGCCCACACGAATTTTTTCGAGGCGGAAGCCGGCGGCCGGAACCATCCGGTTCTCAACGCCGCGCTCGGTCCCGACGAACAACACCTCGTAACCCATGCGGTCAACTTCGCGCGCCACTGCGATGGCCGGGATGACATGCCCGCCGGTCCCGCCGCCGGCCATCAGGAACATCGGCTTCTCTCCGTTCATCCCGCATGTTCCGCGACATTCAACAGAATCCCGAGCGATGCGAGCGTTACCAGCAGCGAACTGCCGCCGAAGCTGATCATGGGCAGCGGAATACCCTTCGTCGGCAGCATTCCCAGCACAACGCTCATATTGAAGAAGGCCTGGATCACCAGCATCGTCGTGACGCCCAGCGCGAGATAGCGGCCGAATTCATCCGGAATCAGAACCGTCGCGCGAATACCCCGCCACAAAATGATCACGAACCCCAGCAACAGCGCCGCCGAGCCGAATAATCCGAACTCTTCGCCGACGACCGCATAGATCGTGTCCGTGTGCGCTTCGGGCAAGTAGAACAATTTCTGCCGCCCCTGCATCAGTCCCACGCCCATCGGACCGCCCGAGCCCACCGCGATTTTCGCCTGCTCGGACTGGTAATTCGTATCTCGCGCCGTAATCGACTTCTTCATCTGCGCGCGAATCCATCCGTGCGTGTCCACCTTGTCGACGATCGTGAGATGCGGGTCGACGTAGGTGATCACGCGCACCAGCCGGTAAGGCATCGCTGCGATCGCCACCACGCAGCCGATCAGACCGACGATCGCCGCGATCACGATGTAGCGTGATTCGAGTCCGGCGACGAAGAAGATCACCGCGGCCGTCCCCACCAGAACGATGGCCGTGCCGAGATCGGCCACCACGACGGCCATCGTCACGAATCCGAGCGCGAGGAACGCGGGCAGCAACGTGTAGCGGCTGTTAATGGCGCGCGAACGCAATGCGATGAAGTAGGCGAGGAAAAGCGCGAGCGCAGGCTTGGCAAACTCCGACGGCTGGATTCCGAACGGGCCGAGCCGGATCCAGCGGTGCTGCTTCGGATCCGCGAAGTAGACGGCGGCCAGCAGGATCACCACGAGTCCCATCGCGGTAAACGCCACCGCGGGCGTCTGCAGCCTGCGATAGTTCAGCCGCTTCAGAAACATCATCAGGGGGATTGCGACCGCGATCCAGATGAGCTGCCGCAGAGCGAAATAATAGCTGGACCCCATGCGCATCTCCGCCACGACCGACGACGCGCTGTAGATCATGAGCGCGCCGAACAGCACCATGAGCACAATCGTGCTGAACAAAATCCAGTCGGTCTTAAGACGTTGCGCCATGTGTCGTTACTAATCCGTTCACGAGATCTTTGAAAGCCCGGCCGCGATGCTCATAGCTTTGAAACTGATCGAAGCTCGCGCACGCCGGGGCGAGAAGCACCGTATCGCCGGACGCCGCGTTTTTTGAGGCCACTGCCACGGCGTTTTCGAGAGTTTCCGCTCGAATCACCGTCGTCGAACCCGCAATATCCGCTTCAATCTTTGCGGAAGCCGCGCCGATCAGCAGCGCCGCGCGCGCTTTCCCCCGCAGGCGCTCGCGCAGAACGGTGTAGTCGCTGCCCTTATCCTTGCCACCCAGAATCACCCAGAGATTCCCCGGAAATGAGTCGAGCGCCTTCATTGTGGCGTCGACGCTGGTGGCTTTCGAATCGTTATAGAAGCGCACGCCGCCGAGCTCTCGGACAAATTCGAGGCGATGCTCAACCGCCTGAAAGGTCTTTACGGCGGCGACGATCTGAACTTTTGAGATACCGGCAATCTCCGCGACCGCGGCCGCCGCCATGACGTTCTCGGCATTGTGCGCGCCGGGAATGGGAACTTCTGCGGGCGGCATCAACTGGCCGATCTCGCTGCCGCGAAACCACACCGTGCGGGCGGCCGTGATATCCGCATACGAGCGGCAGATCTCGTCATCCGCATTCAGGACGGCAAAATCGCCTTCCTTCTGAGTGCGGAATAAATTCGCCTTCGCAGCCGTGTAGTTCGCGAAGGTGTGGTGGCGATCGAGATGGTTCTGCGTGACGTTCAAACAGACGGCGACATCCGCGCGGAAAGTCTCGATCGTTTCGAGCTGGAAGCTGGAGAGCTCGAGAACGTTCCACTGGTCCGGACGCGAGGTCGCCGTGAGAGCGATCACAGGCGTGCCGATGTTGCCGCCGACCTGCACAGGCGTGCGCGACGAACGGAAGATGTGACCCACGAGCGAAGTCGTTGTGGTCTTGCCATTCGAACCGGTGATGCCGACGACTGGTCCCTGCAGATACGGCGCCGCCAGTTCCACTTCGCCGATGACCGTGATGCCCCGCGCCTTGGCGCGCGCGAGGCCAGGCACGTCCAGCGGTACACCCGGCGACAGCACGATCAAATCCCACTCTTCATCGAAAAGCTCGTCGGATTGCAAACGAAATCCGGCCACGCTCTGCGGTTTCAGATCGGTGGCCGTGACCTCCGCGCCGCGCGCGTGCAAAAACTCGAACGCGGCGCGACCGGATTTCTCCATTCCCACCACCAGCGCCCTGATCCCTTCCACCTTCATCTTCATCACCGAAGCTTCAAAGTCGTGAGCGCGAACAGCGCCAGCACGAACCCGACGATCCAGAAGCGCGCGATAATCTTCGACTCCTGCCAGCCCAGCGCTTCGAAGTGGTGATGGATGGGCGCCATCTTGAAGATCCGTTTCTTGCGCATCTTGTAGCTGCCCACCTGAAGCATTACGCTCATCAGCTCCACAACGAACATGCCCGCGATGAAGATCAAGAGGATTTCCTGCTTGATCAACACCGCGACCACGCCCATCGCCCCACCAAGCGATAAACTCCCGACATCTCCCATGAAGATGTCCGCCGGATGCGCATTCCACCAGAGGAAGCCCAGGCTGGCTCCGGTGAGCGACCCGCAAAAGATGGTCAGCTCCGCCGTGCGCGGGTTGCGCGCGAGCTGCAGGTAATTCGCAAATTCGCGATTGCCGCTGGTATAGGCGAGCGCCGTCAGGGCCGCCCCGGCGATCACCATCAGGCCGATCGCGAGGCCATCGAGGCCGTCCGTGATGTTAACGGCATTGCTCGACCCCACCACTACGAGCACGAAAAACAAATAGAACGGAATGAATCCCAGCACATATGTATAAGGATTCCCCATGAGCGAATGAATCAGGAAATCGGGCTGGAATTGCTTGATGAAGGGAATGTTCAGGGTCGACGTGTAAGCGCCGTAATACTGCATCGCCGCCAGCACGCCGGTGATGATCGCGGCCACGAGCATCTGCATTCCCATCTTCTGGCGCGCTGTGAGACCGAGGTTGCGCTTGTTCACCACCTTTGCGTAATCGTCGACGAACCCGATTACGCCGAATGCTACGAGCGCAAACAGGGCGATCCAGACGTAGAGATGGTGCAGGTCGGCCCAGAGCAGCGTCGGCACGAAAATGCTGATGATGATCAGCACACCGCCCATCGTTGGTGTGCCGGCTTTCTTCTGGTGCGATGTGGGACCGTCCTCGCGAATGTGCTGCCCGATCTGGAATTCACGCAGCTTTCGGATCAGAAACGGACCCAGGATGATGCACAGAAACAGCGACGTCAGGCTGGCGAACAGGGTCCGCGACGTGACGTAGCTGAAGACGCGAAACGGACGGACGGCCGGATAGAGCTGCTCGTAAAGAAGCCAGTAGAGCATGTCCTAAGCCGTGGCCTCGTCAAATGCCCGCCCGATCGCGTTCTCGACATGCACACCGCGCGAGCCCTTGAACAACACCGCATCGCCCGCGCGCAGAAACCCACGCAGGTAATCGCCCGCCTCCTCCGGCGTCTCGAAAAAGAGCGCGGCGCTGTCCGACATTCCCGCCGCGATGGCTCCATCAACCATCGAGCGGGCAGCGCCGCGTATGCCAAGAAGGGCATCAATACCCTGTTCCGTGACGAAGTGTCCCGTGTCCCGGTGCAGGGTCCCGGCCTCGCGGCCAAGCTCGAGCATTTCGCCCAGCACGGCAATCCTGCGCCGTGCGGACGTTCCCCGAAGCAACTCCAGCATGGAGCGCATGGCCTCGGGGTTTGCGTTATAGCAATCGTTGATAATCGTGATTCCGTTTCTCTCGGAGCGCTCGCCGCGCATCTTGCCGATGGCGAGCGTTGCCACTGCATCGCGCAGGCGCTCAGGGTTAATCCCAAGGACCGACGCGACCGCGATCGCGGCCAGCACGTTGCTCACACCGTGACGGCCGGCCATGGGCGTTTTGAAATCCACGCCGAGACAGCGGAAGTGCGCGCCGCCGGGGCACAACCTGAGGTCTTCCGCGCGCACGTCCGCGTCTCCGGAAAATCCGAACATCACCTTACGGCCCGGATGCACGTCGCCGAACGCCCGCACACGCTCGTCGTCAGCGTTCAACACCGCGATTCCGTCCGGCGGAAGCTCTTCGATCAGCTCGCGCTTGGCGCGCGCGACGCCTTCAATGCCATCCGCGAAGAACTCTGTGTGCGCCCATCCCACGTTCGTGATGACGCCGATCCGCGGCTTTGCGATGCGCGCGAGCTCGCGGATCTCGCCGGCATGATTCATCCCCATCTCGATCACTGCCGCCTTTGCATCATCGGGCAGGCGCAGGATGGAAAGAGGGACACCATAGTTGTTGTTGTAATTGCCGATGGTGCGCCCGGTGCGCATCTGAACGTTGAGCAGATGCGCGATGGCATCCTTGGTGGTCGTTTTCCCCGCACTGCCTGTGACCCCAACGACGGCTCCGCCCCAGCGCACGCGCGCGTTCGCGGCCAGTTCCTGCAGGGCCGCAAGCGTGTCGTTCACGATTAACTGCGGGATCTTCGCATCGACCGGCCGTTCCACAATCGCGAGCGACGCGCCCTTTTCGACCACGTTCGTGACGTAGTCGTGCCCATCGTTCGCCGGACCCCGCAGCGCGAAGAAGCAATCTCCCGGGTTCACCGTTCGGCTGTCGATGCTCCAGCCCGAAACGGTGGATTCCTGCAAGTATCCCGCCGCGGGCCGCGCGTCAAGGGTCTGTGCAATGGAGAGGATGGAAATCGTCATCGCGCGGCGCCTCCGCCCGAGTCCGCTTTCTTTCCAAATCCGAAAGCCCGCAACGCCTCGCGCGCCGCTTCACGGTCATCGAAGTGAATCGTCCGGTCCCTGAAAATCTGGTACGCCTCGTGGCCTTTGCCGGCCAGCAGAACGACGTCGCCCGCGTGCGCCTCCTCGATTGCTTTGCGGATGGCGGCCGCGCGATCCGGCTCTACGATCGTTCGCGTATCGGTGCGCCGCAGCCCGACGAGCGCGTCGTTCATGATCTGCAGAGGATCTTCCGAACGCGGATTGTCACTGGTCAGGATCACCAGATCGCTGCCCTCGCCGGCGGCCTGGCCCATCAGCGGCCGCTTCGCCCGGTCGCGGTCGCCGCCGCAGCCGAACAGCGTGATCACGCGCTTCGCGTTCAATGTATGGGCCACCGAGATCGCGTTCCGCAGGGCGTCGGGCGTGTGCGAGTAGTCCACAACGACGGCGAACGGCTGGCCTTCATCGACGCGCTCGAAGCGTCCCGGCACACCCGTGCAGGCTTCGATGCCGCGCGCGATTGTTTCCGGTGCGAGCTGGAATGTCATCCCCACACAACACGCCGCAAGGATGTTATACACATTGATTTTACCGATCAGCGACGAGCGGATCTCGAACTTCACCTTCTCGAACAAGACGTCGAAGCGCAGTCCGGTAAGGCCGGTATGGACGTGTCTGGCGCGGACCATTCCCTCGCCGCCGAGCCCGTAGGTAAGCAGCTCCGTACCCTTGCCCGCCTTGATCCCGGCTGCCCAGGCGTCGTCGCGATTGATCACCGCATAGCGGGGCGGCGGTCCGCCGGATCCGGTGAAAAGCAACTGCTTCGCGGCGAAGTATTCTTCCATCGTGTGGTGGAAGTCCAGATGATCCTGCGTGAGGTTGGTGAAGACAGCCGTATGGAATTGAAGGCCGTAAACGCGTCCGAGCGCCAGCGCGTGCGAGGACACTTCCATCGTCGCCGCTTTGGCGCCGGTCGCGGTGGAGTTCAGTTCGGCGAGAAGGCGATGCAGGTCGAGCGATTCGGGAGTCGTGTTGATGGCGGGCAGCACTTTCGACGCGAGATGATATTCGATCGTTCCCGCGAGCAGCGTCGTCCGGCCGTCCGCGCGCAGGATCGAATCGATCAGGTAGTTGGTCGTCGTCTTGCCGTTAGTGCCGGTGACGCCGATGAGCGGAATCTTTTCGTCGAGCTTTTCGTAGAAGGTTTTCGACGCGATCCCGAGCGCGTGGCGGCCATGCTCGACTTCGATCCACGGCGCGGCTAATGCCACAGGCGCCGGCAGTTCGCTGACGACCGCAATGGCGCCGCTGGCGATCGCCTGCTCGGCGAACGTGCGGCCATCCACTTTGGAGCCGGAGAACGCGAAAAAGAGATAGTCCGCCTTCACACGCCGCGAGTCATAATCGAGGCCGCGAACGGTCTTTTGAGCGAGCGAGGGCGTTAATCCGGAACGTATCGGCACTCCCGCCAGCACCTCGCCCACCGTCATCGCCTTTTTCATCTCATCGCGTAAATACGATTCGAATCTGTTCACCCTGCCGCAAAGGACTACCTGGCAGCGGGACCTGCGCCCGCGCCATCCCGCTGCCCTCAATCATCACGCCGATCCCTGTTGCCGACGACTCTTCCATCACATCGCGCATTGATTTGCCGCGGAAATCCGGCACCATCGGGCCTGCGGGAGCGGGTGGGGCCGCTGTTTTCGCCTCGATCGCAGATCCGGCCGGCGGGATATCATCCGCATCCTTCACCGGCTTCAACTGCTCCGCGAGCAACTGCTTCACCGTCGGATCGTCTTCCATGATGCTCGGCTCGCCGAGGTCCGCAATCGCGAGGTCGCTTGCAAACTCGCCCGGCTTTTCCTTCGCCGGCGGCTTCTTCGCAATCTGCTCTTCGGGGATGTCTTTCGGCACGTCGAGCATCCGCAGCGCTTCGGTCATGATCTTCTGGAACACCGGCGCCGCCGCGTCCGCGCCCTGGCCGTTTTCGCCGGAAGTATTGTGGATCGTCACCAGCACCACCAGAGCGGGATTAGTCACCGGCGCGAATCCGAGAAATGACGCGTTGTAGTTGTGCGTATAGTGATGCGTCGCCGAATCGAAAATCTGCGCGGTGCCGGTCTTGCCGGCTGACGTGTAACCGTCGAGCCGGCCATGCAGGCGGGCGGTGCCGCGCAGCACCACGCCTTCCATCATCTGCCGCATTGTGATGGCGGTTTCGGGCTTGATGACGCGGACGGGCGGTTCTACCGGATCAGCCTTATCGCCGCGCTTGAGAATGAGCCGCGGCTTCACCAGCATGCCGCCGTTTGCAATCACGGCGCCGAGACGCGCAAGCTGAACAGACGTGACCGAAACTTCCTGGCCCATCGAAACGGATGCGAGGGACGTCGTGCCCCAATGGTTGAGCGTTCGCAGCTTGCCCGGCGACTCCGCGGGCACCGGCAGCCCGGTGCGTTCCCCGAAACCGTAACGCCGCGCGTACTCATACATCTTTTCGCGGCCCACTTTCATGCCGATCATGATGGCGCCGATGTTGCTCGACTTTTCGAGCACTTCCTGCATCGTGATCGTGCCATAACCGTGATGCGACTCGTGGATCACGCGTCCGGGCAACACCAGCGTGCCGCCGCCGGTTGCAACCAGAGTATCCGGACGCATGTTCGTCGTTTCGAGCGCCGCCGACAGCGTCACGACTTTGAAGACGGAACCCGGCTCGAATGGAACCGAAGCGCCGAGGTCGAAGCGCGAAATCGGATCGTCCCCCTGTTTCGGCGGCTTGTTCGGATCGTACGTGGGATAGTTGGCGAGCGCCAGAATCTCGCCAGTATATGGATTCATCACGATGGCGCTGCCGCTGCGCGCATGTTTAGCTTCGACGCCGGCCTTCAATTCGCGCTCGGCGACATACTGCATGCGCTCGTCAATCGTGAGCGTGAGAGATGCGCCGGCCTGCGGCGCGGAATCCATGTGCGAATCGAGCCCGCGATGTTTGACGTCCATGACGAGGCGTTCCGATCCGTCGTGGCCGCGGAGGACTTTGTCGAGCGTCCGCTCGACGCCGGCCGCGCCCTCTTCATCTTTAAACACCGCGCCGAGCACATGCGAAGCCAGTTCGGCTTTCGGATAGTGCCGCTGGCTTTCCGTGTGGAACGTAATCCAGTCGAGATGCATCGCCTTCAGGCGATCGGTTTCGAAGGGATCGATGCGCCGCTTCACCCACACGAATCCTTTGTGATTTTCGCGCGCCCATTCGAGGCGGCTGTAAAGCACCTGCTGATCGAGGTTCAGAGTGTTGCCGAGAACTTCCGTGGCAAGCCGCAGATTTTGAATCTGCTGGGGATTCACCGAGACGGACGCAACCGGGACGCTGATCGCGAGCGCCTGGCCGTTCCGGTCGAGAATCGTTCCGCGGGGCGCGGGTATGTCGATCTCATGTTCCTGTTGCGATCGCGCGATGGACAGATACTTCGCATGCTCGACTACCTGCAGTATGACGAGCTTCGCGAAGATGGCGATGCTCCACAGTGCCAGCAGAATGGCGAGCGCCGTCAGACGATTGATGGCGGAACTGTTGGGTTTTAACGAGGCACGCAGAGACGTACGCTGATACGACGCGAGTGCGTGCTGCGCCGTATCCGTGAGCGCGTTCCGCGCGATAAAGGAGAGACGCCCTGATCTGATGCCACCCCACACCGCCACAGCCTTCACTCCTTCTTATTGAGCTCTGAGCTGCGGCTGCGCCGGCTGCATGCGGGCGAAGCTTCCTTCAACGGCTGGCGTGTCGAGATGAATCACCTGATCCACCGCCGGGCTGCTCAGCTTGCGCATCGCTGCCAGATCGTTCAAACGCCCGGGGCTAAGCAAGGCCGCTTCCTTTACGTCGAGAGCGCGCTTCTGATCGATCAGGGTCTGCTGTTCCTGCTTCAGCGCTTCGAGTTTGTAGCCCGCGAGAACCGAACCCACATGCGGCGCGATGATGCTCGCACCGAGCATCAGCAGAACGGCCGCCGCGCCTACCGCCGACCAGCACTCGCCGCGCGCCTCCGGATCCGCCTGGCGCACGACGCGCGAGTTGTCGATTTTCTTCGAGTAGAAATAAATCGCATCGTTCGGCAGAGCGCGGAGCAGATAAGGATCCGCCTGGGCGCGCGCAGCTTCCAGTCGCTCGGCTCCGGTGAGTTCCACTTCACGCCGCCGTGCGCGTGAGTCTGTGCCGCGAAGGTATGTTGCGAGCGTGGCCATGGATTCTTCTTCCTCGTTCGATTTGCGGTCGTTGCTTTCGTTAAACCACTTCCACCGCCCGCAGTTTCGCGCTGCGCGACGGCGGATTCTCCCGGACTTCCTTCTCACTGGGCACGAGCGGCTTCTTCGTCAGAATCGAAGCGCGGCCGTTGCGCTGCAGTTCCCGGAAACTCTCCTTAACCTTGCGGTCCTCGAGCGACATGAATGAGATGATGACGATCCGCCCGCGGGGCTTCATCATCAGTGGCGCGCGCTCCAGCAGCGCATCCAGCTCTTCCCGCTCGCGATTGACGACCATTCTCAATGCCATGAAAGTGCGAGTCGCGGGGTGCAAAGGTCCCGTCCGAGGTGCGGCCCGTTCCACTACATCCGCCAGATGTAATGTGCTCCGAATGGGCCGCGCTCGAACGATTGCTCCGGCTATTCTCCGCGCTCTCCTTTCTTCGCCGAGCTGGTAGAGCCAGTCGGCGATGGCCTTTTCGGCACTGTGGTTCAGCAGCTCGGCCGCCGTCACACCGCGCGATCTGTCCATGCGCATGTCGGCAGGCGCGTCCGCCTGAAATGAAAATCCCCGCTCCGGATCGGTGAGCTGATACCGGCTGACGCCGAGGTCCGCAATCAACCCATCCAGATTCGATTCCGCCAGCTCCGAGAAGCTGCCATGCTGAAACTCGATGCGCTCCGCGAACTCCGCCGCATTCTTCCGCGCCATATCGAGCGACTGCGCATCGCGATCGTTCGAAATCAACTTTCCGCCCGCCGTCAGCCGCGCGGCGATTGCGGCGGTATGCCCGCCCAGGCCGGCCGTGCAGTCGAGATAATGCCCGTCGGGCCGGATCGCGAGATACTCGAGCGATTCCGTCAGCATGACGGGGTAATGCGACGCCGGCATAGAGCGTCAACGCAATCCGTCCATTTCCAGAAGTTCGAGATCGCGCGCCGCCGCGGCGAGCGCTTTCTGCTTCCGCTCCTGATAGAGCGAATCGGTCAGGATCTCCACGTGGCCTCTCGCGGCCATCAGGTGGAGCTCGGTTCCTTCCATCCCGAGTTCGCGCCGGAGGTCAGGATGTACCGTGATCCTGCCCTGCGAATCCAGTTCGACATCCCCGCCCAGATCCTGGGAGTTAAAAAGGATGTTCTTCGCCGCCGCGGGGTTGGCGCGGTAATCCTTGAAAAACTTTTCGTTTACGCGCCACTCGGCGACGGGATATAGTGTCGCTATGCGGCGGTCGAGCGAAGTCAGATACAATCTGCGCTCCGGCAAACTGTTGAAAAACTGTGCAAAAGCTGCGGGAAGCTTGAGCCTGGCCTTGTCGTCGAGCCGCCCCGGAAACCGGCCGCGTGGCAATTCGGGCGCGGCATCCGTCGGTACTGGCTCTCTATCTTCCACTTTTTATCCACTTTAGACCACTGCGCCCACTACGGATTGTGTCACGACTCAGATCGTGTTGCAAGAGCTTATTTTCAGCAAGTGCCTAAAATTGTGTGTGTTACACAGATACTACGAGAAGCGTAGGAGATAATCCACAGCACTATTAGTAGAAAAATTGGCGAATGGATGGCGAATTACCTCGGTCCGGAAGAATGTCAGATGGGGCGACTGCGCCATCCAATTCGCAACGGGCCAGATTGGCTTCATTATTGCGTTTTCAATTACATAGCAACAGTGAGAGCCGCCGAAAAGGTCTTCTATTTAACAATTGGCTGGGCTATACTTGTCCGAATCCGTGCAACTGACCCTGATTGTCTCCACGACTTGACATTTTTGAATTCAACAACTTGAAGGAGTTCGCACCAATGATGAGAAGAAGAGCATTTTCGCTGCTGACGAGCGTCGGCATGTTGCTCCTGCTTGGGGCCGCATCGCCGCTCACTCAACCGGCCAGCGCGCAGGGGCAGTTCGCCCTCGCCGGAACTTACGCCGTGCAATTCACGGGGACGGTGTTTCTCCCGGCTCCTTTCAATATGTTCAATGGGCCCTTTTCCCGTAACGGGAAGGTCTTCTTCGACGGCATTGGCAATTTCACGTCTACGGTCGTCGCCAATTACAACGGGACCGTCAGCCGCGACGTGTTCTCGGGGACTTATCAGGTCGCCGGCGATGGCACGTTTACGCTGACAATCCAAAACCTCCCCATTCCCGCTCTGCCCGCGGGCGTTCCCAACACGTTCTCATTTGACGGCATGCTCGCGAACAATGGAACCCAGGCGAAGTTGACCCTCTCGGGAGTCAGTATCGGCGGACAGCCGCAAGCCAACATCGGCAGCGTCATTGTCGGCGAGTTAATCAAGCAGTATCACCCGTAGCGAGGACACACGCTCGCGCCACTTGAGCAAGACCAACCGTCACTGGACTGAAAGGCTCTTCGCCAGGAACGCGAGGATCTTCGGCGGGGCATCGAGAGTTGATTCTGCGTTGCCTGCCGGCGTGCCGCCCATTTCCGCCTCACGGCCGGAGGTGGGATTGCGTGTCCAGCCTTGCCATGATGGCACGATTTCCGGGTGTCCGGCGCCGTGGCCGGCGTGCGGATAGTTGAGGCGCACCACGTCGTAAGTAAAGTGCTCGCGCCGGAGGCGAGCCATGATCGCATCGGTCATGCCGGAGGAATTCCAGATCCCGTCCGCACCGCCGGAGATCAGAAGAATCGGGCCGCGTGTGTGTTCGACGGCGATGTCGGAACCGAAATCCCCGGGCAAACGTCCGGAGCGCCCGACCCGGCTAAAGGCCAGACCGTTGCCTTTCCAAGTCCATGCCGCTTCCGATGAAGCAAGGCCGCAGCAGGCGGGAAAGCGGACGTTGGCCGGGACGTAAGCGACGACCGCTTTGATCCCCGGGTACATCGAGCCCAGTTGCAGAGCGAGTTCGCCACCGCGCGAGCTTCCCGAGACGGCGAGCCCGTTGGGGTCGATCTCAGGGCGGTGAGCCATCCAGACGAGGGCTTGGCCGAAATACTCGAGGGGAATGCCGGCGAGTTCGCGCGGGAGGTCGTCGAAACGGAAATAGGCCAGCGCAAGCGCGGCGTATCCGTGCGAGGTGAACCATGCGGCGCGGCGGGCGGGCATGCCTCCCTCCGATCCTCCCAGAACCAGAATTCCAGGATGGGGACCTTTGCCTGGCGGGACGAAAAGCAGGCCACGAAGGGAGCCATCGTGCAGGGTGATCCGCTCGACGCCGTCGGCAATCGCGGCTTGCTCAAGATGCGCCGTGGAAACGGGGGCCGCGCTACGCATCAACTGGAGATCGATTGTTTGGGGGCCGAAATCGCGTGGCGGTTGGTAGCGCCCCTCTTTTGAATGCAAGGGCCTCATCGACCAGACAGGCCCCATGGCGGAAACCCCTTTGTACGAACCCGCGACCGGGGCCTGCTTTGAGGTGTCGATAGTGCCCTGTGGGCCGGCAATGAATTCGGATTCCGAGACCCATCGGCCGCCGGCGCCGTCGATGAGTTCAGCCCGTATCGAGAGGCGTTCGTTGGGCTGGCAGCCGCTGACGCGAATGGCGGCGGGTTCGTCGATCAGAACGCGCGCCGGTATCGCTTCGATGGTTTGAGCGCGAAGGCTGAGGAGCGCGATCGGGAAAAAACAGAAAACCAGGCGTACTGCGGACGGCATCCTCTCTTCGATAACATAATTCGGCCGGGACAAAGAAGAGCGCTTGACGTCCGATTGGAATCGTGCGTATGAAAAGACCCTTCGCGACAAGCAACCGCCATTGCGACCGCCGCTACTGCACAAGGCCGCACACATTTCGCCGGACATTTGCATGGGGGCGGGATCGCATCCTGCGCGCGATTGGCAATAGCGCTGGTCCTTTGATTTACAACAGTGCAGGCCGATTAGCTTTGCTCAATGTGTCCGGCCGCAAGTGGCCAACCTGCCCCACATTCGCTCTTTAGTTTTCCGGCTTGTCGTTTACGTGGTCCACCACGATCACCGGAATGGAGCGCTTCTGCTTGACTGCCTTCAGACCCAGCTCTCTCTCGATCGCATCAAAGGCTGAGATTCCGTTCGGGTCTGACGGCTCGGCCGCCGCCGCCGGCTGATTGGGATTTGGATTTGCCCCCGGCTGCTGTTGCGGGTTCGGGCGAGGCGACCAGCCGATCAGGAAATTCCAGCCGCCTTCGAGACCTGTGGCGTCGGCAACCGGGTGATCGAAATAACCGCCTCCCTGTTGCTGCAGCGTCTGCGCCAATTCCGCCATGCTGGTGTTCTTACAACTGATCATCGCAGGGATGTTGGTGGCGGGCTTGGGCGCGTTCGGATCGGGCCGGCAACCGGAGCGTTCCGAATCGTCCGCCTTCGCCATCTTGTGCTTGCCGCCGCTGAGGGTCAGGGCATAGACAGTCACCTCCCGATTTTCGGAATGCGTTTTCAGCCCGAACTGATCGACCAGCAGGTTGCGCAACATCTCGAGGCCCACGCTGAGCGGAGGCGGCAGCGGCCGCCCGTTCACCACATTGGGCGCGCCTTCACCGGTGGCCGGCACTTTCGCCGTAATGTCCCACCGCTGGGTCTGCAGCGCCTTTGGGACGCCGACAACCATATCCTCCGCGACGCCTGGCGGAATCTGCAGCGACATCGCAATCAGGAAGGGCAGTGTGCCGCCGGACCGCATCTGGCTGCCGCCCGTATAAAGCAGCCCGTTGAGGGGGCGCGGATCGTTCGGATTTGCGGGCTTGATGGTGGCCGCTTCAAAGCGCGCCGCGGCAACGTTGAGGATCGTCGCAATGCCATCCGAATTCGGAGACGGTTTCCGGTTGACGCTGGCAACGACCATTGAGGGCACTGGAACGTCCTGCAACTGGACCTTCAGACCGAGCTGTTTCTCGATCGCATCGAAAATGCCGATCCCGTCGGAGCCTTTCGCCGCCAGCGCGGCGCGAGGCGTCCATTCGAGCTCGAAGTCGTACGCGCCTTCAAGCTTCGTGGAGTCGACTGCGTCGTGATCGAAATAGCCGTTCGCCATCTGACGGAAGTTTTCCGCCATGGCCTTGGCCGTCATGTTGTGGCAGGAAACCTTGATGTTCGGTATCGATGCCAGGTCGCCGCCGGGAGGAGCGCCGCCTCCCCCCACCGGCTGGCAGCCGGCGCCCGTTCCGCTGGAGGATTTCAGCTTCGGTCCGCCTTTGGCGACGGTGATCACGTAGCGAGGCACGGGGTGCGTGCCGCTCTCGATAACCAGCTTGAAGCGCTCCGCCAGCAAATTGCGGAGCATGAGGTTGGCGGTCTCGATTTTCGTGCCGTCGGGAACTTTGGCGATGATGTCGAAAAGGTCGCTGCTGATCCAGCCGGGTCCGCCGGCGACACCGTCCTCGGAAACGCCATACGCCGCGGTGATGAGATTGATCATGGTAGCGTCGCGGTTGACGTAGCGGCCTTCGCGCAGCACGCCACCGAAATTTTGCGCGAAGCCGCGGGCGGTCGGACTGACGTGTACATCGGCCGCTTCGAACTTTAGCTGGGACTGCGGGGGCTGGGGCTGCTGGCCGAAGGCAGGCAGCACCAGGAGGCTGAGCAGGGCAATCTTCTTCACAGTTGACTCCTTCATTGGAAAGGCCAGCGGCGAGCCGTTTCCATGGTCAGTTGACCTTCAGCGCCCTGAGCGAATCGCGGGATCGCCCATGCTCCGCAGTTGCTTCGACGGGTATTCCAGTACTGATAGCGGAAAGTTCCAGTATCTGTGACGAAATCCTCGAACTTCCGTGCAGACTTGTAAATAGTCATTAGACGTTGCGTTCCGGGCATTTGTTCCGTGGCGCGGGCACTTGCAGCCGGGCACTTCTCAAACGGCACACCGATTGCAGCGGGGGTTTACACATGGCTAAGAAAAAAGCGGCGTCTTCGAAGGGCAAAACAAAAGTCCACAAGGTGATGAAGGAGCACAAGGAGGGCAAGCTGAAGTCGGGCAGCGGGAAGAAGGTCACCAGCCGGAAGCAGGCTGTTGCGATTGCACTGAACGAGGCGCGGGAATCCGGCGCGAAGATTCCGAAAAAGAAGGGGTCCAGCAAAAAGAAAGGGTCCAGCAAGAAGAAGGGGTCCAGCAAAAAGAAGAGCTGATGGCGCACAGGCGGAGTCCGTGCGCAAACAGCAAAGCTGGCAGGACAATTGCTTTGTTCCTGCAACGAGGGGAGAAAGCTATGTTCGATTGGTTCCTGCCCGAGGACCATGCCATCTCCGTGATCAAGTCCGATCACGAGCGGTTAAAGAAAATGTTCGACGACTACGAGGCTGCGGACAAGCCTGCCGACCGGAAAAAGCTCGCCAAAGACGTCCTGACGACGCTCAAGCTCCATTCAGCAATGGAGGAAGAGATCTTCTATCCCGCGATCAGGCCCCACGTCGGCGTCCGAATGATGGACGAATCGGATGAAGAGCATCACGTCGCACGTCTGCTCATCGCAGAGATCGACGCGCATGCGGGCGACCCGGGACATCTCGACGCGAAGTTCACCGTGCTGGCCGAGAACATCCGTCATCACATCGATGAAGAAGAGGAGCAGGTGCTCCCGAAGGCGCAGGAGATGAAGATTGACTTCGAAGCGCTGGGACGCCGGATGATCGCATTGCGGGGGCAGTTGCTGAGGACGGGCATCCCGGACGATGCCGAGCACTTGATGGTGGCGAAGATCGGAAAGAAGGACGATACGCCCGCGAAGGCAGCAAGGAAGAGCGCCGCCAAGCACGCGACCAAAAAGAAAGCGGAGCCCACGCGGAGAAAAGCGGCGGCGCGCGCTGGTGGTTCGAAACGCAGGGCGTCGCGTTAGCAGGGTGCTGCAAGACAGTTCCACAACTCACCGACTGAAGCGGACGCCATCATCTCACTTCAGTGGGGCTTCGGGTTTCATCTTCTTCAGCTTCGTGCGGTACTCCGGATACATGGTCTCGGCGCCGCCGCGCGTCGGCTCGTACGGCAATCCCCACCGCGCCGCGAACTCATGCAGGAATGGGTTCTGGCCCGGTAGATAGCTGGGCACAACGCCTTTCGGACGCACGACCTCGACCACCGGCTCGCAGGGCCACAGCCACGCCGTCTGTTCGCTGGTGTCGAACTCGAGGTCCTCGCTCTTGATGAGCGGTTCGGTCATGTAAACGGGGTCGGTCACGATGCTGACGTGCGTCAGATAGTTCCCGTGGCGGATGAAATGTTCGATCATCGTGGCCCGCTCGCTTTCGGGAAGTCCGTTGCGCCGCAGCCATCCGGTCTTGATATGCGTCGTGTAGACGGTTAGCATGTCGCCTTCCCATTTGCCGGTGGAAAAGCCCATCCATGTGTGCGGCGCGTTGGCTGAGGGATGCGGGCGGCCATCCATCCAGATCGTCCGCGTCTGCTCGTAGGTGCTGATGTAGTTCTTGATGGCGATGACGCGCTGCGAGTCGGCGTCTTTCTCCTCCCAGACGCGAAGCGCCATAGGGCCGCGATAGATATAGGTCGAAAGATGAACACGGCACTGCTCTTCGGGCAGCGTAATGCGGGAAGGATCCCAACTGTCCGCGCGCAGGCGAGCGGCATCGTTGACGGGGATGCCGAGATAGTCGCCGAGCTCGGGGCCGGGGCCGCGTTCGAGCTGGTCCTCATGCTGGCGGGCAACCCATTCGCCGGAGAGATTGACCTGGGCGGCCAGAGGAATCGCGGCCACGAAAACGAGCGCACAGGCCCAACGGCCGTTGTGCGCGGTTACAAATTCGAGAAGGGCCTTCATTTCGTCTTTTCCTTCGCTTGATCGACGGCCAGGCTCTTGTAGACGGTCTCGACAAACGCATCGGCCGACGGCCGGGTGATGTCGTAGAGGCCGTCGTAATCCATCGTCGGCCGCGATGCGACCACCTGCGCCGCGGTGCTTCCCTTCTTCACCATGGCGCGCACGCGATCGCGAATCACCGTCAGCATGTCGCGATATTCCATCACATCGGCTTCGTCGCAGATGCGTCCATGGCCGGGAATCACCATGGTCCCCCCTTCTTCGTGATGCGCGGGAATCGTGATGTCGAGGATGCGGTTGAGCGAGTCGAGGACGCCCTGGATGCTGCCGCCTGTCGCGAGATCGATCTTCGGATAGCCGGTCGTCATGAAGATGTCGCCGGTGCTTACGACGTCGGAGCGCCGAAAGTAAACCAGGCTGTCGCCGTCGGTGATCGCCGCGGGCTGGTGCAGCACCTGAATGGATTCGCCGTTGAAGTAGAACTCTTTCGGTTCGTCGAAGAAAGTGTCGGTGGGCCATGCGAGCGAGGGCCGGGCGGGCTCGCCGTTGGGTTTGCCGCCACGAGGCGCGCTCATGCGGTCGAGGATTCCTTCATGCCCGACGATCTTGATGGCCTGCGACGCCGTCTGGCCGGGGGTGTTGACGATGTTGATAGTCGTGGAAGTTCCGCCGGCTTTAGAGAAGGCTTCGTTGCCTCCGGTATGATCCTCGGGGACAGCGGTATTGACTACATAGCGGAGCGGCTTTTGTGAGAGCTTGCGGATTTCGGCCAGCACCCGCGCGCTCATCGGCGCTGTGCCGGTATCGACGACGAGGACGCCGTTGTCGCCGAGTTGGAGCGTGATGTTGGCGCCCGCGCCCGCGATCAGGTAGATGTTTCCCTGTACCGGGAGGACTTCGATTTGAGAGGGCTGCTGCGCCAATGCAAACGGGGCTGCCCACGCGATGAGGAGGAGGGCGTTTTTCATTCGAATGCGAGCATATCACCGTGAGACGTGGTCAGTGGCGTTGTAACGCATTAACCCGGAAATCTCACATATGAGAACGTCGACAAGAGTGTCGACGCCGCGGGCATGAGTGCCCGCGCCACGTCGGCGCGAACAGACTGTCGAGGGCACGCGTGGCTTGTGTCTGGGACTCGTGAGATAAGCGGACTCAATGCGTGGCCTCATCAAAAGAGCGCGATCACGATCCTCCCGCGACATCCTGGAGAAGGTTTCCGGAAGAATGACGGCGGCGCGGCCGGATCGGTTCTTTTTCCGAGCCGGCTCGCGAGGGCGCGATTTTCGTTTTACGTCTTCCCGTACTCCTCGAAGAAATGCGCGAGCGTGCGTATCCCGTCGAAATAATTCCGGATGCAGTACTTCTCGTTCGGCGAGTGGAGCCCGTCATCCGGCAATCCAAATCCCATCAGGATCGTCGGAATCCCCAGATGATTCGCGAAATCCCCCACAATCGGAATCGACCCGCCCGACCGCGTGAACACCGTTGGCTTGCCGAAGATATCGCTGAACGCCTTCGCGGCGACCCGAATCGCGGGATGATCCGGGTTCACCATCAGCCCCGGACCAGCGCTCAGCACGCGCACCGCGCACTGAATGCCGCGCGGGGCGTTCTCCTGCACCCACTGCTCGACGGCGCGCACGACTTTTTGCGGGTCCTGCTTTGGCACTAACCGGATACTGACCTTCGCCACAGCCTTAGCCGGAATCACGGTCTTGGCGCCCGCGCCCGTGAATCCGCCCGCGATTCCGTGCACCTCAAACGTGGGGCGTGCCCACGTCCTTTCGAACACGGAATACTCCGGCTCGCCCGTGAGCTCCGTCGACCCGACCTCGTTCTTCAAATACTCCGTCTCGTCGAACGGCAGGTGCCCCCAGCTCTGCTTCTCTTCCGCTGAAGGCGGCTCAACGTCGTTGTAGATGCCCGGAATCTGAATGCGTCCGTTCGCGTCCTTCGCTTTCGACAACAGCTCGATCAAACCGAAGACCGCGTTGGGCGCGGCGCCGCCGTAGAGGCCCGAATGCAGGTCGCGCATCGGCCCGCGCGCTTCGATCTCCATGTAGCAGAGCCCGCGCAGCCCGATGTTCAGGGTCGGCAGGCCGGGCTCGTACATCTCGGTGTCGGAGACGAGCGCTACGTCGGCCTTCAACTTCTTCGGGTTCTCCGCTACATAAGCGGCAACCGATTCCCCGCCGACCTCCTCTTCGCCTTCGATCAGGAACTTCACATTCACCGGGATCTTCCCGTAGATGGCCTTGATCGCCTCGATGGCCTTGATGTGGGAAAACATCTGGCCTTTGTCGTCGGCGGACCCGCGCGCGTAGAGGTTCCCGTTACGCTCGGTCGGCTCAAACGGGGGTGTCTCCCAGAGTTCCAGCGGATCCGGCGGCTGCACGTCGAAGTGTCCGTAGCAAAGCACGGTTGGCTTGCCTGGCGCGTGCATCCAATCGGCATAAACCAGCGGATGCCGCTCGGTCTCGATCAGCTCGACGTTCTCGAGTCCCGCCGCCCACAGGTGGTCGACGACGAAATCAGCCGCGCGATGGGTGGCTTCCTTGCTTTCCGGCAGGGTCGAGATGCTGGGGATGCGGAGGAAGTCCTTCAGCTCTTCGAGGAAGCGCGTTTCATTCTCTTTGACGTAGCGGTCGATAGCTTGGGACATGCGGCCTCATTTCAGCGGGAGCGTTTCAGTCCTTAGAGTAACCGCTGAGGCGCGGCAGGCGGATGCGGCAAATAGTTCCTCAGCATTTCCGGGAATCGCAGTGGTGCAGTGCCGCGCTGTGGGGCAGATTATTAATCTGCCACCGATTGGCAATCGGCCTCCGCGATTAACCGCTCGGGCCGGGCCGATTGCCAATCGGCCCACCTACGCCTTTTTCAGCGCGTGCATTGTGAACCGCTCGTACTCCGCATTGAACTCGCAACCGAAGAGCGCGATCGCAGCCAGCAGATACATCCAGATGAGAAGAGCCATGCTGGTGCCCACGCTGCCGTAGAGTACGTTGTAGTTGGTGATGTTGCGGACGTACCATCCGAACACCACCGTCGCCAGCAGCCAGAGGATCGTGGCCAGAATCGCGCCCGGCCATACGCGGCGCCAGCGTTGCTTTCGATAGGGACCGTAAAAATAAAGCATCGCGGTCAGGCTCGACGTCGCGGCGAAGGCGATCACGTACTGCATGACGCGCGACAGAAGCTGCCATCCGCCCGCAAATGGGTTCAGGATCGGATCCACCTTGATCAGGCGCAGCACGAAGGCTTCGATCGCGCCTCCAAAGAGAATCAACGAAGTCGCCCCCAGCAGGGGGAGGAGCGAGAGCACGGCCAGCATCATCCCGACCCCCGCATGCGCGAGCATGGAACGATTCCGGGGAACGCGATAAGCCGCGTTGAAACCATCGATCAGGCTCTTGATGACGCTCGAGCCGGCCCATAGCGAAAGAATCACCGCCACGACCAGCAGCGCCGCGGGACGCTTGCCGCGGACCTGGAACTGTTCAAGAACGATTTCCTCCGTGCCGGGCGGGAGCACCTGCGAGAGAAAGTCCATTACGCGGCGCTCCACGAACTCGGCGCGTGTCTGTACGAAGACGGTCGCCGCGGTCGCGAGCACGGGGAAAAATGAAAGCAGAGCCGAATAGGCTGCGCCCTTCGCAATCGTGAACAGCCCGTCGTCAAACGATGCGAAAAGCGCGCGACGAAGCAGAAACAGCATCTGTCGCAGCATGCGCATTGCTCACAATGGTGTCACAGGGGAGAGGCCAGGCAGTTTCCCCTGGCATGATCCTATGGTTCCAAATCGGCAGGCGGAACCGCCTGCCCCACAAAGGCTGACGATCTTCCCCGCCACGCTTTGAACCCTTCGATGAACATCGGCAGCAGGGATATGAAAATGATGCCCAGAATCGCCTTCTCGAAATTGCGCCGGACGATCTCGACCTGGCCAAGCCGGTAACCGAGTGTCATCATGAAGCCGATCCAGAGCGTGCCGCCGAACAGGCTGAAGAGAAAAAAGCGCGGGTAAGGCATCTCGGCCACGCCCGAGACGAACGGCGTGCAGGTCCGGATGATCGGAATGAACCGCGCGTAAACGATGGCGCGCGCGCCGTACTTCTCATAGAACGCTTTGGTGCGTTTCAAATGATCGGGGTGGAAGAATCGCGATTTGGGGCGGCTGAAAATGCGGGGTCCCGCCTGGCGGCCCAGAAAGTATCCGATGTTGTCGCCGATGATAGCCGCGCACATCAGCAGTCCGGCGAGCACATAGACGTTCACGCCCGCGGCGCCGCTGGCAACCCCGACGGAAAACAGGAGCGAGTCGCCTGGCAGAAAGAATCCGACCAGCAGCCCGGTCTCGGCGAAGATGATGCCCAGGAGCCCGCCGATGCCCAGCGGACTGCTCAACAGCATCTGCGCCAGCCCCAGCAGCCGGTCGGCGTTATAGAGAGACTTCAGGAAGTCCACAACGTGCTGCATGGCGATGCCGCGTGCCCGATTAAAGAGATGTCGGCCGTCAGCCGCGCTGGTTGAAGCTTGCCAGCAGGCGGGCGATGACATCCTGATGGATTTTCAGCTTTCCGTCATCCTGGAGGCGCTTTTTCAGGCCGTCTTCAAACATGGTGTTTCGGTCGCGCGTCTTCGCCTGGCGCAACTCGTCGCGGATCGTCGAGGACTGCGCGGGCAACTCTGCAAGATCGGCCGGTGTCTTCGCGACAATTTTTGCGACGACGCGGCCCCCCGGAACCGCAACCGGACCGAAAACCGCGCCGACGGGTTTCGTAAACGCATCCGGCAGCGAACTGGCGGAGCCGATGCCCTCAATAGCGGCCTGGCGGTTCACATCGGGTGAGGTCTTCAATTCGATACCCATCTCCTTCGCGGCTTTGGCGAGATCACCGCCGTTTGCCTGCGCCTTCGCGGCAAGCTCGGCAGCTTTCTTGCTCACAATCTCCTGCAGCTTGTCCTGGCTGGCTTTGTTGCGCACATCGGTTCTGACTTCGTCGAGCGAGGCCGGGTGGGCGGCCTGGTAATCGGTCACCGAGACGATGGCTACCTTGTTGCCGGGAAGCACAACCGGACCAGCGGCGACTTCACCCTTGCGGAGCGGCGCGGCCGCGTCCGTGATCTCCTTCGAAACGCCGATGCCGGGAATCGGATCGCCGGCCTGGATGTTCTCCGCGCGAATGACCGTGCCGCCGACCGCTTCCGCGGCCTTTTCCGGATGGGCCGGGTCTTTGCGCATTTCCGCGACGGCTTTATCGGCAAGTTGCTCGAGTTGGGCCTGCTGGGTGCGCTGTACATATTCCTGGAATAGCTGCGGCCGCACTTCCTCGAAGGGCTGCGTGTGGGCCTGCTCGTGCTTTTCGACCTGGATGATGTGATAGCCGTAAGTGGTTTTCACGAGGCCGCTGGTTTGACCGGGCTGCAGCGAAAACGCGGCCTTCTCGAATTCCGGAACTGTCTGACCCTTGACGATGAAGCCCAGCTCTCCGCCCATCGCCGCCGAACCGGGATCGTCTGAATTTTCCTTCGCCAGTTTGGCGAAATCGGCCCCCGCCTGGATCTGCTTCAGCAGTCCTTCAGCCTTAGCCTTCTTCGCCGCGTCGTTCGAGGCGTCGGACTTGATCAGAATATGGCGTGCCTGCACGCGTTCCGCCGTCTTGTACTTATCGATATTGGCGTTGTACTCCTTCTGAAGAACAGCGTCTGAAACCTGCTGGATCGCGATCTTCGCCGGATCGATCAGCACGACGGCAAGGCTGTGTTTTTCCGGAGTCTGGAACGAACTCTTGTGAGCGTCATAATAAGCCTTGATTTCGGCCTCGCTGGGCTCGGCCTCCGCCTGGAATTTCGCAGGCGCGATGAGCGCGTAATCCAGCCGGACCTTATCGTTCTTCCGGTGGAACTCGTCGGCGATTTCGCGCGGCGACACGACGACGCCCTCGGTGACGATCTGGTGCAGGCGCGAGATGAGAATCTGGCGCGCCGTATCGTCCTTGAGGTCCGCCATGCTGAGGCCCTGCTGCTGCAGCACGGCGGCCATCATGGCGCTATCGACCTTCCCGCCCTTGGTCGCCTCCGGAGGAAGGCTATCCATAATGGCGTTGTCGGTCTCGTCGGACGAGACGCGAATGCCGAGGCGCGCCGCCTCATAGGCCATCGCGCGATCGGAAATCATCTGCTGCACCGTCTGACTGACATAGATGGAAAGCAGTTCGGGAGGAATCTGGCGATTGCGCGTCAGCAACTGGATCTGCTTCGAAACCTCCTGCGAGGTCAGATCCTGCTTGCCGATGGTGGCGACGACGGTGCGGTCGGCCGGGTTGCCTGTATCGTTCCCGGTGGTCGGGATCAGATAAGTAACCATCGAGAGACCGACGAGGCCCAACAGAACGCTCAAAGTGATACGCACAGCCTTGTCACGGCTGCGAAATAAATCAAACATTGCCGGGGATTCTCCTGCTGAAACCGAAAGGTTTATTATACCGCTGGCCCGTGGCGCGGACACTCGTGTCCGCCGCGCCGACAATCGTGCGGCGCTTGCTGGAACAACCCGCCGCTTTACGACGGCTCCCCGTCACTCAGAATGCTGCGGTGCCGCGACCGGAATTCGTGAGCCTCCAGGCGCGGCATTCATTTCCGCCTGGGCGAACAGGGGCAGATCCGCGAACGGAGGCACTTCGAGCAAACCCGTCTCCTCATATCTCCGCAGCATGTGGATGTGCGGCGCCATCGCGCGCGCCACGGCTTTGACGACCGGCGCCACCACGCTGTTTCCAAACTGCCTGTACGCCTGCATATCGGAAACCGGAATCCGGAAAGAATCCGGATATCCCATCAGCCGTGCGCATTCGCGCGGAGTCAGCCGCCGCGGATTCGTCCCCTCGCCGCGGCTCACGAGAATTTCCGAGCCGTCTTTGTGATAGCGCGCCGAAAGCGTGCGTGCGACCGAATTGCCGTCGACCAGTCCGAAGCCGAATCCATTCCCAGCCTTGCGATGCTTTTCCGCATAGGCCTGGAGATAGCCCCACAACTTGTCGCTAAGGATGTATTTGGTATTCACCCTTGCCTGCGGCCCGCTCGTATAAGGCTCTTCGGCGGTCTCGGAGCCATCCTCCGGATGAAGGGTCGACGCCAGCCGCGGACCGTCGGAAGGCAACTCCATCTGATCGAAACTGAAACTGGTCGGCTCACGGAAGCCGGCGATGAGGATGCGTTCCCGGTGCTGCGGCACAAAACGCCCGGCATCGACGACTCTTGTGACGATCTGATAACCAAGTTCCTCGCGCAGGGTTTGGCGAATCACCCGGAACGTGTTTCCCTTGTCGTGACTCACCAGGTTTTTGACGTTTTCGAGGAGGAACGCTTTCGGGCGCTTCTCTTTGACAATGCGCGCGACCTCGAAGAACAGCGTCCCCTGCGTCGTGCATTCAAAACCGTGGGGGCGTCCGAGAGCGTTCTTCTTGCTGACACCGGCGATCGAGAACGGCTGGCAGGGAAAGCCCGCGAGAAGCACGTCGTGATCCGGGATCTCATCGGCCGGCACCTGCACGATATCGCCCCGGAATCGTTCTTCATCCAGGCCGTAGTTTTCGACGTAGGTCTTCTTCGCCCACTGGTTCCACTCGCTGGTGAATACACACGCGCCGCCCGCCTGCTCGAAGCCCGCGCGCATGCCGCCGATGCCCGCGAACAAATCGATGAAAG
Organism: Bryobacteraceae bacterium; assembly: GCA_035552355.1. GTDB lineage: Bacteria > Acidobacteriota > Terriglobia > Bryobacterales > Bryobacteraceae > BOG-234. The sequence goes on from DASZLP010000169.1 coordinate 107,499, forward strand.
TGAAGGCACCCGTCCCGCTGTTTTCCCCGCTCGCGTCGAGAAGCATATCGCAACATTATGTCGCAGATTTGTTTCCGAGTACAGGGAGCGCGCTGCCCGGCAGCCGATCGCCGAGGCAGCTTATCTATAAACCGTTTCGCGAGAAGGTCACCCTGGGGGCGGCGAGATACCCCTTGAGCGTATTCTTGCCGACTTCGTTGACGACCATCTCGTAGGGTTGCGAGCCTTTTCCCGGCACATAGAACTGCACCGGCTCGTTGATGTTCTTGTCGCGCTTCTCGACCTTCTGGTCGGCGGCGAGGATTTCGACCGTAAAGGTATTCTTCTTCGCGTCCGTCTTTTCCACCGTCACCTGGATATCGCCGACTTTCTGCATACCGGTTCCCTTCGTGAGCGAGAACTCGTAGATGTTGCGGTCGCCGAACTCCCGGAGCATCTGGATTTCTTCGGCATTGGTCGCAACAATGCCGCCGATCATGCCGACGTCGCCGCGCGTTTCCTGCAGACTGGCGCGGGCTTGCTGCTCAACCGACTTGACCGACTCGACCTCGCTCTTCACGCTGCCAACATCCTTCGAGATGAAGTTCAGCCGCGAGGACGTTTCGTCCGTCGACTGCCGTATGCGATTGAGCTCGGCTGTCAACTGCTTCTCGCGGTCTTCCAGTTGGCGGCGTTTCTTTTCGAGCTGATTCATCAGAACGTCGGCGTGGCGGGTGGCGGCGGCCTGCGCCATGGCCACATTCGCCCCCGTCTCATTGTGGGCGCGATCGATCTTCGCGTGCACGCCCGCCAGCTCACTGTGAAACTCGGTGAGAGCCTGCTGCATGGCGTGATCGGATTTTGAAAGGTTCAGGCGCAGCTGCGCATTGTCACGATGCAGAAGGGCGACTTCGTGACGGAGCGCTTCGGCCTGCGTCGATTGATACCAGGCCATCGAACCAAGCAGAATGACGCCCGAGAAGAGAAACTGGATCCAGTTGCTGCGGATGCGCGAAACCGCGGCGTTGGAAGTTAAGCTTGGTGTTTCGTTGGTTACGTTCACCGGTGACTTCCTTAATTATTGCGCTCCCAATTATATCGGGCAAATGGACGATTGAGTCTGTTTGTGTATGAGTCCGCACCGCTTTAATCGTGTGTTTTATCACTATTAACGAAGAGGGAGCGGCCCCTCTGGACAACAGCCTTCGGGCCGAACGCGCTAAAAATTTGCGAACAAAGCCTCTTCCAGCGCGTAATACTTCTGCAGGAAGCTGCCATGTATCGCTATCTCGCCGCCGCGCTCGTGTTCACAACATCTGCCTGCGCTTTTGACGTTACCGACAGCGTCAGGAAGTCGGCGCCCGTTTCATCTGCCACGCGGTTGACGTTCCGGGCGGAATTCGGGTCGATCAACGTCCAGTCCGGCAGCGGCAAGACCGTTGACGTGGAAGCGGAGTTCCGCGGATATCCCTCCTCACGCGCCGAATTCGACCGGATGCTCCACGATTTCGATCTGCAGGTCACGCAAAGGGGCTCCGACATTGAAGTGAACGGCACGTTCCGCGCCGGGTGGGAGCCGCGCCTCTCCGTCAATATCTTCGATATGATTTTCGGTAACCAGATCTGCCACAACGGGCGCTGCCTGAAATATACCTGGCTGCGTTCCGTCGACTATCGCATCACGACGCCACAGCAGTTCAACGCGGACGTCGCGACGTCGGGCGGTTCCATCTCGGTAGGCGGTTTGAAAGGCGAGGTAACGGCGCACACCGCAGGCGGCTCGCTGCATTTCGACCGCATCGACGGACCTGTGAACGGCAGCACCTCCGGCGGCAGCATCGTTCTGGCGGGCGCGAAAGGGCGGGCGGTGGTGCATACCTCGGGCGGCTCGATCCAATTGCGAGATGTAGGGGGCGACGTGGACGCTTCCACCAGCGGCGGTTCGATCACGGTCGATGGCGTCACTGGTTACGTGAAAGCGCACACTTCCGGCGGCCATATCAATGCGAACGAAGTCTCGGGGGCGATTGACGCGTCCACATCGGGCGGCGGCGTGACGGCCACTCTTCTGACCCAGCCGAAGCAGGACTGCCGGCTCACGACTTCCGGCGGACGCATCGACGTGACGCTTGCCGGCGACATTCATCTCGATCTGGACGCATCGACGAGCGGAGGAGGCATCCGGACGGATTTTGATGTGCCTTTCCGCGGCGAACGGCATCCGCACGACATTCATGCGCCGATCAACGGCGGCGGACCGCAATTGTACCTGCACACCTCGGGCGGTGGCATCGTTGTGCACCGCGGTGGGCCGCACTCGTTGTAGAAAGGAACATGTGGGGCGGGCTGGCAGCCCGAGGGCGATTGGTAATCGCCCTCCCCGATCAGCGATGACCGCACAGGCCGATGATAATCGGCCGCAGATTACCAATCTGCCCCACTCAGGCCGCGAAGATCGGGAAGGGCTCGAAATCGCCGTTGAGCAACATCTTCGTATCCCGCACACCCAGCCAGCCGGAAATCATCGTCGCGTAGACTCTCCGGAAATCGGTAGTGTGGATCAGGTTGTCCCCCGCATCGAGCTTTGTCAGGCTCGGAATGGCGCTGTACTGACCGCCCTTCACCGGCTTCCCCGCCACGAACATCAGATTCGCGGTGCCGTGATCCGTACCGAGGTTGACGTTCTCGGGCACGCGCCGTCCGAACTCCGAGAAGATCATCACGGCCACCTCGTCAGCCCGGCCAATTCTCTCGAGATCGGTCAGGAACGCCGACACCGCGTCGGAGGCATAGGTGAGCAGCCGCTTATGCACGTCGTTCTGGAACACGTGGGTGTCGAAGGCGTTGTTGCGGTATGACGTGTAGTAGAGCCGCGTGGGCATTCCGGCATCGATCAGCGCCACCACCTTCGGAAGATCAAGGCCGGTAATTCCGTAATCAACGGGCGACTTATAGTGGGCCCAGGCCTGCCGGACCAACACCGAAGCATCCTTCGCGCTGCGCGCCGTCTCGAGCAGAAAGCGGCGCGTGGGATTCTCGACGCCGCCGCTGTCCGCTACCGACTCGAGCACCGGACGCTCATCGTAAAACTTCTCCTGCGAGAACTTGTTCGGATCGTCGAACACGACCGGCACATGCTTCCGGCTGCGCACTGCGAGCGACTGCCGCGCAGCGATATTCACGAGGAAATTCGGCGGCGCGGCCGGAGCCATCGTGTCCGCCAGACGCCCGACCCAACCGTATTCCTCGCCGCTGTTGGGGGCTGCGGTATGCCAGTACGCCATCGACGTGAAGTGCGAGAACGACGGATTGTCGTACCCGCATCCGTGAACGATCGCGAGTTTGCCGTCTTTGTAGAGGCGCTCGAAACCTGCCATGCCCGCGCTGAACCCGAAGTGGTCGTCGATGCGCCGAACTTCTTTCTTCGGGATGCCGAGATTGGGCCGGTGCTTGTAATAAGCGTCGTCGCCATAGGGCACGAGCGTGTTGAGTCCATCGTTGCCGCCCGAGAGTTCGAGGACTACAAGGATCTTTCCGGCCATATCGGCGCGCGCCGCCGCCTGGGCCAGCGCGGGCACCGGGATCGAAGCGCCCGCGGTGACGCAGACGCCGTACATGCCGGCGCGAAGCAGATCGCGCCGCGTGGATTCCGTGAACGAAAATCGTTTGCTCATTGCGTGTTCCTCAACTCAACTGATACTCCGGCTGGCTCATGATCAGGTGCAGGACCAGCCGCAGAGGCTGCTCCATAAATGTGCGCGAAGCTTCGATGTCGGAAGTGCCCAACTCCTTGTCGAGGAAAGCGATCAACTTGCGCTTCGTCGCCGCGTCCGGCGGCACGCGCATGAACCGGTGCACGAGGTAATCGACTGCGTCCGTCGTGTTCTTCGCCCTCGCCTCGACGATCATTTGCGACAGCTTCACCTGCGCAATGTCGCGCGGGATCGGCTTCACCCGCTCGATCGCCATCTGCGAGCCGCGAAAACTGCCGTAGCGCGTGTTGAAGTCCTCATCGCGGTCGGCCTTCAGATTCGATTCCGCGCGCTCACCGCTCTTCGTATCGTCCATCGTCGCGGTCGAGATATCCATGCCCTGGCGGACTCGGTCGGCGACTCTGCGAATTTCTCCGCCGCCCGTAAACCGGTCCGGCGGGAGGAAGCTGATGTCGGGGAATAACACGTCGCGCGCGAAATTCGCTCGCTCGAGCAACAGACCTGGCGTGATCCAGCTTTGGCCGCCCGCCCAACCCGCGACCGTCGGCGGCGAGAAGAGCTGTTGCCCGAGCCCGCCGGTCTCGGAGTTGAAATCCGGAACGCCGGGGACATTCGCGAGGCCGAGCTTCTTGTAGGTGGAAATGGCCAGTTCGACCGGACCCATGATCCGCGTGCCCACCGACGCCTGGCTGTAAAAATCGCGCGAAAGGAAAATATTTTCGAGCAGTGGCGCGATTTCGTAATGGTTGTCGCGCAACACCGATCCCAGTTGCTTCTGGAATTCGGGAGAGAGGTCCTCGCGCACGAAGAACCGGTAGATTTTGCCCGCGATGTAATCGGCGGTGGCCGGCTGCTGCATGATGATGTCGATGACGTCGACGCCGTCGAAGCGGCCCGTCTTGCCAAGGAACGTCTTCTCGCCGTCATCGTGCTGGTCTTTGTTGACGACGAACTTCACGTCGTCAAAATTCCAGCCGGTGAACGCGCGCGCCGCCTCGCGGATGTCAGTTTCGGTATAGTGCCCGACGCCCATCGTGAACAGCTCCATGATTTCGCGCGCGAAGTTCTCATTGGAGGCGCCTTTGACATTCACACCCGCATCCAGAAAGGAAAGCATCGCCGGACTCTCGGCCACCGCGACCGTCAGATCGCGGAAGTTGCCCATCCCTTGCTTCTGGAAGATCTCCAGTTCGCCGAGCAGTTTGCGGTAGTCGCGCACTTTGGCTTCATTTGAGGCGAAATGCCCATGCCAGAAGAGCGCCATCTTCTCCTCAAGCGGCCGCGGACTCACCAGCATCCGGTTCGCCCACCAGTACGCCACGCGATTGGTCTCAAGCGCGCTGGCGCGCAGCCAATAGAAGAACTCGTCGACGATCGGCTGCATCCGGCGATTGCCGGAGGGCTTCACTTTGATTCCGAGCGCCTCGCCTTTTTCCTTCGCCAGATCGGTAACCGCCGGACGGCTCGGCGGAAACGGTTCGAGCCCCGGATCGTGAACACCTGAGTGGTCGAACGGCGGCAGATGGCTGGCATCGGCGCCTTCGAATTGGACAAGACGAGCGACGGCCTGCGCCGGAGTCATTTTCGCGAGCGCCTGAATTTCGTCGGGCGTTCCGCCGAATCCCGCGCGAGAGAGAAGATGTGCCGCAAAATCGTAATTCCAGTCGGACGCGCGGATAGGCGTGAGATCGTTCTTCCAGGCGGCGGGCCCGGCGGTCTCGCCGGCAGCGGAAACGGCGATTGCAAAAGCCGCAAGAACCAAACGAACTCTTCTTCGATTCCGATCCGCCAGCATTCTAAAGAGACCTCCTCAAGGGACCCAGCAAAAATGTTCCCACGATTTGCGTCCGGACGCCACCGGGCAGGCGCCCCCGGAAATGCAGGGCAGGTTGGTAACCTGCGGCCGGACACATTGAGCAAAGCCGATCGGCCTGGGTTGTTGCAAATCAATGGACGAGCGCGATTGCCAATCGCGCGCAGGATGCCATCCCGCCCCACACATGCAATGTCCCGGTTACGAAATGTATGCGGTATTGAGCGGGGGCGTCCGGCAATAATGAAATATGAAGCCGTTGCGGATCATCCTGGCTTTCCTGTGTGCCGCCGCGCTTTACGCGCAGAGCAACGCCGCGCTCGACGCCGTCAAACGCAACGAACCCCATTTCATCGACGAGCAAATCCGCATTTGCGAAATCCCCGCGCCGTCGTTCCACGAAGAAGCGCGTGGAAAGGAGATGGAGCGCCTCTTCGAGCAGCTTGGACTGAAAGACGTCCGCATCGACAAGGCAGGTAATGTGATCGGCGTACGGCCCGGCGCATCGGCGCATCCGAACCTGCTTCTCGAAGCGCATCTCGACACCGTCTTCCCCGAAGGCACCGACGTGAAAGTGAAGCGCGACGGCAACATTCTGCGCGCTCCCGGCATCGGCGACGATTGCCGCGGACTGGTGGTGATACTCGGCATTATCCGGGCGCTGAACGAAACAAACGTCCAAACCACCGGTACGATCACCTTCGCCGCCGATACCGGCGAAGAAGGGCTTGGCGATCTGCGCGGCACCAAAGAGCTCTTCAACAACACCCTCAAAGGCCAGATCGACAAGTTCATTTCCGTCGATGGCCTCGGGCTGAGCGTCACCAACGTCGGCGTCGGCAGCTATCGGTATCGCGCCACGTTCAAAGGTCCGGGCGGCCACAGCTTCGCGGCGTTCGGCCTTGCCAATCCCATACAGGCCATGGGGCGCGCCATCGCGAAGATCGACGCGTTCGACGTTCCCACCAGTCCGAAGACCACTTTCAACGTGGGCCGTGTCGGCGGAGGCACTTCGGTCAATGCGATTCCGTTCGAGTCATGGATGGAGGTCGACATGCGCTCGGCGGACAAGAACGCGCTGGAAAATCTGAACAGCAGGTACAAGCGCGCGGTCGAACAGGCGGTCGACGAAGAGAACCAGCGCTGGAAGGGACGCGGTCCAGTTTCCGTTGCAAATGAAATCGTGGGCTACCGGCCGGCCGGGATTACTCCAGCCGGCTCCCCTATCGTGAAGACCGCGATTGAAATTACCAAACTTTTCGCGGCCGCGGGCGGCTTGCGCGAAGGTTCAACGGACGCCAATGTGCCGATGAATCTCGGCATCCCCGCAATTACGATCGGCGGAGGCGGACGCGGCTCCGCGGCTCACGCGCTCGACGAGAGCTTCGACGCGACGGATTCGTACCTCGGCACTCAGCGCGCGCTCATGCTGGCAGTGGCGCTGACTCGATAAATATGGCCGATTCGCTCCCCGAACCTGGTCTTCCCGAACCTGGTCTTCCTGAACCTGGTCTTCCTGAACCTGGTCTTCCTGAACCATGGATGCGCGGCATCGTCCCCGGAATCGAACCCGTAATCGGACATCTCCTCCGCGCCAGCGAACACATCCGCGAAGACATAGAGCGGGCGATCGCTGGCCTCACAAGCTCGCAACTCTGGGCGACAGCCAGCGGCATGACCTCGGCCGGGTTCCACGTCAAACATCTGGCCGGAAGCACCGAACGCCTCTGCACTTACCTCGAAGGCTGCCAGCTCAGCGCCGAGCAACTAACCGCGCTGAAGGCGGAATCCACCGGCTCCGGATCCGCGGATGAACTTCTCGCCGCCGTGCGCCGTGCGCTGCAGCGCTATGAGAGCCTGATCCGCACCCTGACGCCGGACCGTTACGGCGACATCCGCGAAATCGGACGCAAGCGTCTTCAAACAACGGCTATCAGTCTCGCCATCCACATCGCCGAACACGGGCAGCGGCACGTCGGCCAGGCGATCAGCGCCGCGAAACTCGCGAGAGCCCAAACTCGATGAGTGTCTTTCAGCGGCTCCGCTTCAAGAGTTTCTCGACGGCCGCCAACTGCGCGGCGCATTGCGTGTCGAGCGCAGCGGGAATCTTCATCTCGCGCCAACCACCGCGCTTTTTTGCAGCCAGTAACCCGCGCTTTTCTTCTCTCCGAGCTGAACGTATACGCGGCCCATGTCCGCGTATACCGTCGCTCCTCCCCAGGCCACGCCGGTTTTTCGCAGAGGCAAGGTGGAGATTTCCGCCGCGGTGCGATTGGCCAGAGCGAGAGCCCCGGTATCGCCGGACCGCGCCTCGATCCCCCGTGTCGCCGCCGGAAAGAGAATGCGGAAGAGCGATGGCAAATTCTCCGCCGCCTCGTTTTCCGGCGCGTGCGCTGCGCGCATAATCGATCAGAATCTGCCGCATCATCTGCGCGGCCAGCGCATAGAAACGCCGCCGGCTCTCGAACTCGGGCTGGTCCTGTTTCACCAGGCGCAGCCACGGTTCGTTCACCAGGGCGGTGGGTTGCAGCGTGTGTCCGGCATGCTCGCGCCGAAGATATGCATCGGCGATTCGCCGCAACTCCGCCTGAACCAGAGGAGCGAGCGAATCCAGCGCGTCATGGTTTCCGTTCGCCCACTTGGAGAGGAGCTGCGTGATATCACCGCTGCTGTTCACCTGGGGTGTTCCATACGCCCGCTCTTTTGCGGTCCTCAGTACAAACCTTCCTTGCAAAGTTGCCTGTGCGAATCATCACTCCCGCGGTCGCCATCCTGAAAGAATTCCGACACTTCTGCGCTTGTTCGATCGGAGGAAAAGCAACATGATCTTTCAATCGACAAAACGAAAAGCAGCACAACTCTCAATTAGTTTGGGAGCGCTGTGTTTCGCGGCATTTGCCCAAAACACCGTTCCGCAAACGGATTCCCCCAAGCCTACTCGACGAATAGGTCTCGCTTCGGGTGAATGCGCCATTGGGGTAGCCCCACAACGAGGGATGAAACGGGCTGCGAGAGCAGGTATCGTGGGCAGTGTTGCGGGCGCGACAGGAGGCCGGGGCCAACGCTCGTTACCTTTCCGCCTGATCCGTGCCACTCCACATCTTCCGCCGAAGTGTTCGATGCAATCCTGGGCAGGACTCACCTGTATGCGGTTGCGCCAGAACCGCCACCGGATCCCGACAAGCCGGCGGGCTCTCCGGACTTCGGCATCGTGGCCATCACGCCGGGGGACTCCCTCCGCTTCAATGTGACGAACATCACTGGATCGAATGGCGTACCTCCGGGCCCGTGCAATGTACTGATGGGCTTTCGGAACGCGGCCGGCAACACAGTCAAAATTGTCTCGGGCACGATCGAACCCGGGCACACGGCATTCGTTTACAGCAGTTGGGTCGAGGCCGCCGGCGCTGCACTTTCGACAAACGCCACGGCGCGGCTGAACCTTCATCCTTTCGTCAACTTTCCCCCGGATCCCTGCCGCGTTACCGCCTCGGCGGAGCTTGTGAATGCGGCGACTGGCGAGACCACGCTCTATATTCTTCCGGCGGTGCAGCCGAATATTGCGCCTCCGGCCACAGTTGGAGGGACAACAAACGGGCAATAGGAAATAACGATACCCACGCTAACATTGAAAACGAATGTCGCCGGAGCTCCTCGATCACTTCCGCAATCCCCGCAATGTCGGCGAGCTCCCGCCACCCGCGATCACCCTCGAAGTCTCCAACCCGATTTGCGGCGACATCCTGCGGCTCTCCGCGCTGATCGACGCCGGCCGCATCACGCAGGCGGCCTTCAAAGTCCGCGGATGCACCGCTTCCATTGCGTCCGGCTCCGCGCTCACCGAGCTTGTCGTGAGCCGCGATAAGGCCGCCCTGCGTACCCTCACCGCATCCGATATCGAACGCGCCGTCGGCGGACTCTCGAACGAATCCAAACACGCCGCCGCGCTTTGCCTCGATGCCGTGCGCGCTCTATTGCTTCAGTTTCCGGTGTAGAAGGTCGAGTGCCATCTGCGCCGCGAAAGCGCGCACGCGCGCGCGGTCGCTCGTCGGCCAGTGCCGATGCCACGTTTCTGTATCCGCCGGACCGCTGATCCCCACATGCACCATTCCCACCGGCGCCTGATCGCCATCCGCGGTCGGACCCGCGTTGCCCGTCACCGATACTGCCCACGTGGCGCCGGTCCGCCGCCGCGCGCCGCTGGCCATCGCCGCCGCTGTTTCCGCACTCACGGAGCCGTATCTCAGCAGGAGATCGGCGGGCACGTCGAGAAGCTCGATTTTCATGCGGTTGGTGTAAGTCACAACCCCGCCGAGGAACCACGCCGAACAGCCGGGCACACTCGATATCCTCTCGCCGAGTCCACCGCCGGTGGCGCTCTCGGCCAGCGCGAGCGTAGCGCGCCGGCTCCCGAGTTGCCTGCCCACAACCACCTCCAGCGGATCGCCGTTTCGCGAATAAATGCGCTCCCCAAGCACGGCGTCGATCTTTGCGCCCACCTCCGCCAGCAGCATTTCGGCTTCAGCTTCCGTTGTACAGCGCGCCCGCAGATGCACCTGCATGTCGCTGTTGTGCGCGAGGATTGTCGTCATCGGATTCTCATAGCGCTTGTAGATCGGCGCAATCGCCTGATCGAGCTCCGATTCCGACATTCCCGAAATGCGCAGCTCGAGCATGCGGATGGCGCTCGGGGGCACTATTCGCTCAAGGCGCGGCAGACATTGCCGCGTGAACATCGACTTCAGCTCATGCGGCGGACCCGGTAGCATTATCAGTACGCCGCCGCCTTCATCGATCCATTGCCCGGGAGCCGTGCCGCGATCGTTGGCGAGCACGTGCGCGCCCTCGATGACCATGGCCTGGCGGCGGTTGATTTCCGGCATGGCGCGATTCATCGTGCGAAAACGCTGCTCGATGCCGTCGTTGATGGCCTGATTGAAAACCAGATGGCGGTCGAGCGCCGCGGCCACGGCATCGCGCGTCAGATCGTCTTCAGTCGGCCCGAGTCCCCCGGAAGTGATCACGAACTGCGCCCCTTCCATCGACCGGCGGATCGCCGTCGTCAAACGATCGCGATCGTCGCCGATCACGTGCTTCGCCATGACCTCGATGCCCAGATTATTGAGATGTTCGGTGAGGAAAAGCGAATTCGTATCGACGCGCTTGTGCGTCAGCATCTCCGAACCGACGGCGATGATCTCGGCGTTCATGAGGAGGCGGACCGGTGGTCAGGCGAACTGCGAGCCGCGCACTCTCACATCCACCCGGAAAATCGCGTTCGTAGTGGAGACGATCATCGCGCGCGTGGGCGAAAACGCGAGACCGACGATCCCGGGGCCAGACACAAACAGGTCCGCCTTCTTATCCGGCGTAATTCGCACGATGCCTTTGCGCCCCTGAAATGACGACGCTGAATACAGATTGCCGTCCGCGTCAAACGCCATACCCTGCGGACGCCCCAGCCCGCGATAGAACGGCGCCACCTCGCCGTTATCCGCAACCTTGTAGATGGTGTCGAAGCTCGATGTCGTCGGGCCGCTGACGTAGAGGTGCTGGTCCGGTCCCCACGCGAGATGGTAAGCGGAGATTGACGGCTCGATCGTCGCGAACACGAAGATCTGCCGCGTGGGACTGATCTTGAATACTGTGCCGCTGCGGTCGCCGACGTAGAGATTGTTGTCGTCGTCGAAAACGAGTCCCGTGGCGACACCCATGCCTTCGACGAAGACCGACATGTTTCCGCTCGGCGTGACCTGATAAACCACGCCGTCGAAGCGGCTCGAAATGTAGACGAGCCCATCCCGCCCGACCGCGATACCGGTCGCGTTCATCATGTCGTTGATGAAAGGCGTGGCGTTGAAGTTCAGATCGATACGGTAAACCGCCACCGGCACTTTCTGTCCGCGCGTTCCGCTGAACGTGGTGTAGACGTTGCCCATGGGATCGACCGCCGGACTGGTGACCGGGTGCAGATTCTCCGCGATCTGGATGCCGATATCGCACGTCCACGCCTCGCTCGACTGTGTGCCGTTCTCCACCACAAGCTCGCCCGCCGAGGCGCCTTCCGGAACCTTCACGATGACCAGGGAGCTGGAACCTACAACAACCGGCGCTGGAACATCCCCGATGGTCACGTGAGGACGGTTCCGAGCCGCCAGCCCACTGCCCCTGATAAACAGCTCTCCTCCGGTGATCGCAGCTTCCGGCTGGACTTCGGAAATCACCGGCCTTCCATTCGTACTTTTACGAGTCGCCATTTTTTGATTTAACTAATGATGATTGAACCATCCCACCGCGAATAAGACAAGTGCGCCATAAGCGCCCGCCATCATGTCGTCGAGGACGATGCCGGCGCCGCCCGGAATCTGCTCGATCAGCCGTGTCGGCGGAGGCTTCCAGATGTCGAACAGGCGGAACAACCCGAAGGCCAGCGCCAGCGTCGGCAAGTCGAATCGAAGCGCGCCCGCCAGAGTCAACCACTGGCCGAGCACCTCGTCGACCACAACGATTTGAGGATCTTTCCGTCCCGATTCGTTCGCGACAATCGTCGCCGAGCGAATCGCCGGGTAGAGCAACGCAAACGCGAGGACGAGGAAATGCACTCTGCCGAATCCGGCGCGCGCAAGCGGCCACGCGATCACGATCGCGGCAAACGATCCGACCGTGCCCGGCGCGAAGCGGGAATACCCGCAGCCGAACCACGTGGCGAAGATCCACGCCACGCGGGAACGCGTCATGTGGCGCTACTCGTCGTCATCGGACTGTTCTGGCTGCCGCACGGGCGCCGGCGTCGAAATCACGTATTTTTCGGTGGCCCAGTTGCCGAGATCGATCTTCCGGCAGCGCACGCTGCAGAACGGCGCCTCGGGGTCGTGGAGGTCAACCGGTTTCTGGCAAATCGGACATTGCATCTTCCGCGCGCCTCAGCGCACCGGAATCCGATCCGGGATGACGAAGGCAGGGGCACCATCAGGCAGCGCTTGAGCGATGTGAACCAGAACAGGTGCTTGAACAACCTGAGCCGGTGCCCTTGCCTCTGCTTCTGTGGATGCAAGCAGCGTGCCAATCAAATCGTAGTCATGCGCCTCGGTGATTCGCAGCCGCCGCATTTGCCCGGGCGCCGGCTCGGCTCCTTCGACGTCATTGATAAGAACCGTACCGTCGATTTCCGGCGCCTGCGTCGACATGCGCGCCTGCCAGAGCAGATCGGTATCCGGCGAACGCCCTTCCACCAGCACCGCCACTTCACGCCCGACCATCTGCCGATTCTTCGCGCGCGAAATTCTCCGCTGAATCGCCATCAGCCGCCGCTTACGATTCGCGATCGTGCGGCCATCAACCTTGCCATCGAGCGCGTAACTTCCGCTCGTGTCTTCGTCCGAGTAAGAGAAGACGCCAAGGCGCTCGAACTGTGCCGCCTCGATGAACTGGCAAAGCGTATCGAAGTCGGCCGCTGTCTCGCCGGGAAACCCCGCGATGAAACTGGTCCGTATCGCGACTCCCGGAATCGTGCGCCGGATGCGCTCGATCAATTTCAGGAAAATGTCACCGGAAGCCCCGCGCTTCATCCGTTTCAGGACCTGCGCGCTGGCATGCTGCAGCGGCATGTCGATATACTTCACCAGATCGCGATGCTCCGCGATCGTATCGAGCAGCTTCTGGGTGACTTTGTTCGGATATGCGTAGAGAAACCGCACCCACTTTGGCATCGGAGTTTCGATTTGGGCCAGACGCGCCAGCAACTGCGCCAGCCCGTCTTTAATCCCGAGATCTTCGCCGTAGCAAGTCGTATCCTGCCCGATGAGATTGATTTCGCGCACGCCCTGCGAGAAAAGCCGCGTCGCTTCCGAAATCACCGATTCAAACCGGCGGCTGCGGAACTTACCGCGATACTGCGGAATCACGCAGAACGAGCACGGATGATCGCAGCCCTCAGCGATCTTCATGTAAGCGAAGTGCCGCGGTGTGGCGAGAATGCGCGGCGTCAGATCATGGTAGAGATAGGGCGCGGCTTCAACCGGGCTGTCGATGCCTTCGCAGACCTCGACAATGCGCTCTACTTCGTTGGTCCCGATAATCGCATCGACCTCCGGCATGTCTTTGCGGATATCGCCGCGATAGCGTTCCACAAGGCAACCGGCCACGACCAGCCGCTGCGCCCGGCCGACTTTCTTGTACTCCGCCATCTCGAGAATCGTGTCAACCGATTCCTGCTTGGCCGGATCGATAAAGCTGCAGGTATTGACTACGAGCACGTCCGCCTGATCGGGATGCGGGGTGAGCTCATGCCCGCGCGCGGCAAGCTGGCCCATCATCACTTCGCTGTCAACGAGATTTTTGGGGCAGCCGAGACTGACGAAACCGACTTTCATGAAGAAGAGGAAAACCCGCGCTTGCCAGGGAACGCGCGGGCTTCCTCTATTCTAACGATTCAGGCGGTCGGATTCCAAACGTACTTGCCCTGCTTGTTGATATAGCCCTCGCGTCCTGCGAGCCAAACCGGCGCGAGGCCGTTCTGAAACGTGCCGGCCCGGTCAAACTGCGGATTGATTTCGAACTTGCCGTCTTTGCCTATATATCCAAACCGGCCGCCGACAGCCACCAGCGCAAGGCCTTCGTTGAAATCGCCGGCCGCATTGAATTGCGGCTGGATCACGAATTTCGCGTTCTTGTCGACATAGCCGTATCGGCCTCCCGAACGCACCACGGCGCGCCCATCGTGGAAGTCCCCGGCGACATCATATTGCGGACTGATCACCAGCTTGCCGGACTTGTCGATGTATCCGCGCTCGCGGCCGACGGTGACCGCGGCAAGGCCCTCGGAGAAGCTGTTCGCCTCGTCGAATTGCGGATTGATGACGGTAGCGCCTTTCGTATTGATGTAACCCCATCGGCCGTTCGTCTGGACCGGCGCCAGTCCGCCGCCAAACTCGCCCGCGCCCGCGAAGCCGGGTTGCACGGCAAACTGACCGTCCTTTTTTATGTAGCCGAGCATTCCCTGGCTGCCCACGACGGCCAGTCCGTCACTCGGGGAAAACCGGTCCGCCAGATCGAACTGCGGTGTGATGACCAATTTGCCCGTGCGATCGATGTATCCCCACTTGCCGCCCACCGACACGGCCGCGAGGTCATCGGAAAACTCCGCGCCCCGATCGAACTGCGGGTTGATGGCCACCTTGCCCGCGTGATCGATATAGCCATATTTGCCATTCACCATGACGGGATGGAGGCTTCCGGTACCCCCGCTGCACGCGGAGAGCAGAGCCAGGACCGGGAAAACTGTATAAGCGATCACATTATTCATAGTGAGCAAAACTCCACACTTCAGATTGCACGTTCGCGCCCACTTGGTTTGGAACTTCACGCGCTTGGATTTGTCCGAGGTGTGCAAATGCTGCTGCACAAAAATATTCTGATTGCGGGGGGAATTCTGTTGTTGGCAGGTGTGGGCGCCGCCGCATGGATTCACAGTTCTCAAAACAACACGGTTTCGGCGAGTACCGCGCTGCCGTATGCCGCGTCAGATCAGGCGGCCGCAACCGCTCCGGGTCCGGCAGATGGATATTATCCGAGCGTCCCAGCTCCTGTGTATGTCAGGCAGGGAGAGGTTCCGCCTCCGGAACCGGCATATGAATCCGCGCCACCTCCAACTGCGAGTTATCGAGCATACAGCGAACGACCGCGCCGCAGCCGTCATCACGGACGGTCGAAAAAGCACTCCGTTGAAATTGTCGCCGGAACGGCGGCGGCGGGTGCAGCCATCGGAGCCATCGCGGGCGGCGGACCTGGCGCGGCGATCGGCGCCATCAGCGGCGGCGGCGCGGGCTTCGTCTACGATCGTCTGACGCACAACCATTAGTGGTACAGAAACTCTCCCCAGGCCTGCAGGGATCGCTTGTTGTGCGCTTTCAAAGCCGCCAGGCCGCGGCGTGATTCCCATCGGCCGGTCAGCAGTTTCTGCCCCACGCGCGCGATCGCATGCGCATCATCAACGGGAGCTTTCCAGTTGTCCGGCGCCCAATCGATCGCATCCGACACGACACTCGGAACGCCCTCGGCAACGCCATCTGCGGTGACCACGTTGAAGCTCTCGGTGTAACTGGGTTGCAGCAGCAGATGCATGTGCCGCACGGTTTGACGGAAGCGCGGCCACGGCTGCCAGTTGTTTTCGATCAAGGCAACATGCGGCAATCCGCTCATCATCTGGCGGACGGCCTCGATAACCGAGCCGGCTCCTTCGTTGCGGCCCGCTGACATCCAGAACTCCAGGTCGGCGCGTCTCGCGTTGGCGATTTCGAGCGCCGCACCGGCCGCGGTCAGAAGATTCTTCAGGACCCGCGTCGCGCCGAACGTACCGATGCGCAGCGTGCCGCCTGTATAACGCTCCCGCTTCGCGCCCAACCCGTCGAGATGATACAGGTTCGGCAGATGCGCGCAGGGAACTCCATATGCGGCGTGCACCCACTGCGAGAGGCGAAGCGAGTTGGCGGCAATGCGGAAATTCCAATTCGTGCGCCGAAGATCGAGGCCTTCACGCACCAGACGGAGCGCTCCCGGATCGGCCTGCAGAAACCCGAGATTCGAGTGGCACGTTACGGCGAACTGCGTTTCGCGGAATTCGGAACATAACAGCGCGAGGTCGGGAGTCTGTATCCACGGCGCGGAGATCACGACATGAGACACGGGGTTTTTCTGCAATTGCGCGCGCAGCTCGGCGGCGCTGGTGATCGGCCAGACGTCCGCCGTGATGCCGGCGGCCCGCAGGGTCCTGGCCGAGTTGAGCGCAGTTACACCGAGTCCGATGTGGCTGATGGCGCGGTTTGCCGCGAAGTTTTTGTAAGCGAGAGCGACTTGCATGGAGGTTTCCTGGTCTGACCATAGAACCGCGCCGCGCCATTGGAGACAGCCACCCCATGTAACTCATTGAGCCGCTGGGAAGAAAAAAATCGCGCCGGCGGTGAACCACTTGCAGAACTGAAGGCGGATGGCATTGACAAGCGATTCTGGTTGTGCAGAGTTGGGTATGGATCAGCAAAGGCGGGAGAAAGGCCTTGCGGAGGGGTTTATTGACTGGGGGCGGGCGCGGGTCGTCTCAGGTCAGCTTGCAAGCATTGATTTTCGGACTTGCGGCGTTTAACTCAGGTAGGCGCGGCCATGCGCAGCCACTGATCGACGGTAAGAGCGAGCACTCCGAACATCAGATGCGCCATCACCTTGGCGGCGCCGCGCACGCGGATTTGACTGGCTCCGAACTCATCCTTCAGCCGGGCATTGACCCGTTCGCTCATGGTGCGG
>DASZLP010000170.1:0-4904 GCA_035552355.1 Bryobacteraceae bacterium
ACGGTTCTCGTACATGCGCCGGATGCCGTCGCGCACGATCACCGCAATCTCGTAGGCGTAGCAGGGGTCGTAAGCCGCCAGCGTCGGAATGGTGCTGGCGAGCAGCAGCGACTGCCCGTCCTGATGCTGCAATCCTTCGCCCGAAAGCGTCGTGCGCCCGGACGTGCCGCCCATCAGGAAGCCCTTGCCGCGCGAATCGGCGAACGCCCAGATCAGGTCCCCGACGCGCTGGAATCCGAACATCGAGTAGTAAATGTAGAACGGAATCGTGTCGACGCCGTAGTTCGAATAGGCTGTGCCGGCGGCGGTGAATTCCGCCATGGAGCCGCCTTCGGTGATACCCTCCTCGAGAACCTGCCCGTCGCGCGCTTCCCTGTAGAACAGCAGCACGTCGGCGTCTTCGGGCTTGTACTTCTGTCCCGCGGACGCGTAGATCCCGTACGTTCGGAACATCGCCTCCATACCGAAAGTCCGGGCTTCATCCGGGACGATCGGCACGACGCGCTTGCCGAATTCCGGATGCTTCATCAGCTTGCCCAGCAGACGAACGAAAGCCATCGTGGTCGAGGGGTGAGGCTCTTTTGAGCCGCCGCGGAATTCGTCGATGAAGTCGGCCGCCGGAGCTTTCGTCTGCGATGCCGCCGGCTTTCTCACCGGCAGATATCCACCCAGCACGCGGCGCCGCTCATGCATGTAAGCGATTTCCGGACTCGACTCGGGCGGGCAGTAAAGCGCGCCGTCTTTCGCCGCTTCATCCGGAATCGGGATCTCGAAGCGCGTCTTGAACAACGCGATCATCTCCTCATCCAGCTTTTTCTGCTGGTGCGTGGAGTTGCGCCCTTCGAACTTACCCAGCCCGTAGCCCTTCACGGTCTTGGCGAGGACGACGGTCGGGCCGCCCTTGTGCTCGGTGGCGAATTTATACGCGTTGTAAACCTTCAGCGCATCATGACCGCCCCGGTGGAGGCTCTTGATCTCTTCGTCCGTCAAATCCTCGACAAGAGCCGCCGTTTCGGGATAGCGCCCGAAGAATTCCTTGCGCACATAAGCCCCGCCGCGCGCCTTGAACGACTGATAATCGCCGTCAACGCATTCGTTCATGAGCTGCACGAGCCGGCCGCTGGTGTCTTTCTGCAGCAGGCGGTCCCAATCCGAGCCCCAAACGCACTTAATTACGTTCCACCCGGAGCCGCGGAACAGGCCTTCCATCTCCTGAATGATCTTGCCGTTGCCGCGCACCGGACCATCGAGCCGCTGCAGGTTGCAGTTGATGACCCAGATCAGGTTGTCGAGTTTCTCACGAACCGCCACGCCGATCGCGCCGGTCGATTCGGGCTCATCCATCTCGCCGTCGCCCAGAAATGCCCAGACTTTACGCGGCGTCGTGGGGATCAGGCTGCGGCTTTCGAGATACCGCATAAAGCGCGCCTGGTAAATCGAATTGATCGGCCCGAGGCCCATCGAGACGGTCGGGAACTGCCAGAAATCCTTCATCAGCCACGGGTGCGGATACGAAGACAGCCCCGGTTTGTCGCGCAACTCGTGGCGGAAGTTGTTGAGGTGGTCGGCTGTCAGGCGGCCTTCGAGAAAGGCGCGGGCGTAGACGCCCGGCGAGGCATGCCCCTGGAAGTAGATCAGGTCGCCGGGCTGGTCGCCATAGCTGCCGTGGAAGAAGTGGTTGAAGCCGACTTCGAGCAGCGTGGCGAGCGACGAATAGGTCGAAATGTGTCCGCCGATGCCCTCGTCGTACTTGTTCTGGTGCGACACCATCGCCATCGCGTTCCACCGCGTCAGGCTCTTGATCCGCCGTTCCAGCGCGCGGTCGCCGGGATAAGGCACTTCCTCATCCACAGTGATGGTATTGATGTAATCTGTCGTGTTGGTTATCGGGACCGTCACGCCGTTTTCGCGGGCGCGTTCCGTTAACCTGTTGAGGAGGAAGTTGACCCGGTCGGACCCCGCTTCCTCTACAATCTGGTCGAGAGCTTCGAGCCATTCCGCGGTTTCACGCGGGTCGAGATCGACCGAACGTTCGGTGAGTTGTTGGTGCATTGTGGGTGAAACACTATTATAAGCGTTGGGCCAATCCGGACCGGGTCAAACCGGACCAATTTAATGTGCTGGGCACGTGGCGCGGGCGCTCCCGCCCGCAGCGCTGGCTTCAGCCGGCGTCGTGCGCGATAAGGGCCGGCGTCGTGCGCCATAAGGGCCGGCGTCGTGCGCGATAAGGGCCGGCGTCGTGCGCGATAAGGGAAGGTGACGTTTGGCCGGCTCGCGCGTCTATCGCTCTGGGGAACCCTCGAACGATGCCCGTTGCCGCTGGAACGGTGAGTGCCATATTGGCTGCGCCTTTTGAGAAGAACGCCGAAGACCGGAGCCGCGCCAGCGAAGAAGCGGCACTGATCCGCACCGCCCAAAAAGGCGATCAGGACGCCTTCGAGCGCCTTGTCCGCACCTACGATCAGAGTGTCCTGCGGCTGGCCATGAATCTCCTGCGGTCGCCGGACGAGGCCCGCGACGTTTATCAGGAAGCTTTCCTGAAGGTTTACAGGAATCTCCACCTGTTCCGCTTCGACTGCTCGTTCCACACTTGGCTTTACCGGATCGTGACCAACGTCTGCCTCGACCACCTGCGGCGGCGAAAGGTCCGGAAAGAAGAATCGACCGTCGTCGATACCCCCGAGGGTCCGGTCGATCAGATAACCCGGCTCGCGGAAGAAGGTCCGGCGGCCGATCCCGAGCGGCAGACCTGGAACCGGGAGTTGAGTGAAGGGATTACCACCGCGCTTGAAGGACTGACCCCGCGCGAGCGCACGGTTTTCGAGCTACGGCATTATGAAGGGCTGCGGCTGCGGGCGATCGGCGAGATCCTCGGCACCAGCGAAGAGGCCGCCAAGAATTGTCTGTTTCGCGCCACACAAAAAATGAGATCCAGTCTGGAGACGTTTGTATGAAGTGCCACGAAGTCATCGATCAGTTTTCGCTTTATAGCTATGGCGAGGTTTCGGGCGAAGCGGAAGAGCGGATCGAGTCCCATCTTGCTGCTTGTGCCGAGTGCGCCCGCGCGTTCGCGAAACACCGCGGGTTTTTCGAGATTCTGAACCGGCGGGAAGAGCCGAACGAATCCGCACTGCTGACCGAGTGCCGCATGGATTTCCGGCGTCACCTGACCGCGCAAACCGCGGCGCCATCGCACGGAAGCTGGCTCAGCCGCTTATTCGATCTGTCGCAGTTCCATATCCCGATGCGCATTCCGGCGGGCGCCATGGCCCTGTTCGCGCTGGGATGGTTCGCGGCGCGCTACACCCCTGAGAAATTCCTCGGCATGGAGGCCGGGCTCGTCCAGCCCATGTTTTCCAACGTGCAATCGGTTCAGTCGGGTGCCCCCGGTAAGGTTCAGATAGCCGTGGATGAAGTGCAGCGCCGCGTGGTGACCGGCAGTCTCGACGAGCCGCGTATCCAGCAATTGCTGCTCGATGCCGTCCGCGAGGAATCGAATCCGGGCGTGCGCGTCGAATCGATCGGCATCCTGCGCAACAGCGCCGATTCCGAACAGGTGCGCGGCGCGCTGATCGATGCGCTCTCGCACGATCCGAACGCGGGCGTCCGGCTGAAGGCTCTCGAAGGGCTGAAGCAGTACGCGGGCGAGCCGGCCGTGCGCCAGACGCTGGCGAACGTGCTGCTGCGGGACGACAATCCCGGCGTGCGTGTGCAGGCGATCGATCTGCTGACGGCCCACCACGACGACTCCATCGTCGGCGTGCTGCAGGACGTAATGCAGAAGGAAGACGACGGCTATATCCGGACCCGCACCCGCGACCTGCTCGAGACAATGAAAGCCTCGGTCGGAACATATTGAGCCCTGTGGGGCGGGCCATCGTTTTTCGTAGCCTGCCATGTGGGTACGGGTGACAGATCGCCTTACCAACCGTCCAATTAATATGAGTAACGGGACCAAAATGCTTTGGAAGAAATTCGGATTCGCGATACTTGCCATCGCTGCCGCCATCGCCATTCCAATGGCGGCGCAGACCACGGCCCCGCAGCGCGGACGCTCGGCGACACTTCGCGAGCTGGCCTCGCGTGGCTATCTCGGCGTCGGCGTCGTGGACCTGACCGAAGATCGCGTCAAAGCGCTCAAGCTCAACGACGACCAGGGAGTCGAAGTCAATCGCGTCGAAGCCAACAGCGCGGCGGCAAAAGCCGGTCTGATGGAAAACGATGTCATCCTCGAAGTCAACGGCAGGAGCGTCCAGAATATCGCGCAGTTTGGATCGACCATCGGAGACGCCGCTCCCGGAACTAATCTGAGCCTGACGATCTGGCGGAGCGGGGCGAAAAAAGACGGTCTCCGTGACGCTTGACCCGCGGCCGTTTTTCTCCTTCTTCGGTATCCCGGATGCGCCGGGTGCGCCGATTCCTCCAATGCCTCCCGTGCCGTTGAATGGCGGGAGCCCGTTCCCCACCATTCCGGCCAACAGTCCGATGGTCGGATTCGAAGGAGAGTCGCTGAACGCGCAGCTCGCCGCCTACTTCGGCGTGAAGGAAGGCGTGCTCGTGCGCAGCGTGAATGCGAACTCACCGGCTGAACACGCGGGACTCAAGGCTGGCGACGTGGTCGTAAAGGTGAACGGCACTCCGGTGACGACCCCGCGCGAAATCACGGCGCTCGTGCGGGCCGGCCGCAACAAGGCGATCGCCTTCACGGTTGTGCGCAACAAGAAGGAAGTGAAGCTCAACGTGGAAATCGCCGAAGACCGCAACGGCCCGGTGGAACGCGTTCCGCTGTAGATTTTCGACCCTCGCATGTCTCACAAACACAAGCGCCGGGATGAGTCCCGGCGCTTGTGCCGTTCGGTAACAAGCCGAGACAATCTTTTCTCAGCGTGTCACAAAGACGCTCC
>DASZLP010000171.1:0-17200 GCA_035552355.1 Bryobacteraceae bacterium
TGAACTTCGAAGAAAAGCCCAGTTTCATCGCCAACGCGACGTGGATACATGGCGCGCACACCTTTAAGATTGGCGCCGAAGTTTATCTGGAAGCGGCCCTCAATGGAAGCTTTGCCGGCGTGACGCTCGCCACCGGCACCAACGCCACGTCGGCGCCTTTTAACCCCAGCAACAGTCTGAATGGGCAGTCCATGGGCTTCGGGATGGCGAGTTTCCTCCTCGGCGACTATGGCACCACCACCCTCGGCAGCTCGACCGGTCCCACGCAGACGGCTCAGTTAAATTACAAACAGGGCAATCAGGAGTGGGGATTGTACCTGCAGGACACCTGGAAGGTCACCCGCAAACTCACGGTCAACTATGGATTGCGGTGGGATTACGCAACCCCATATAAGGAGACCGACGGACGGCTCGGCCAGTTCAGCCCGACAACCCCGAATGCCACTGCGGGCGGCAGGCCGGGCGCGACCATCTACGCCAACACCTGCAATTGCCAGTTCTACCAGAACACGTATCCGTATGCGATCGGGCCGCGCCTCGGCGTCGCCTATCAGATCGACCCGAAGACTGTGCTTCGCGGCGGCTGGGGCATTAACTATCAGTTCGCGTCGGCTTCCGCGGGATCCGTTATCGCCTCTAATGGTGTCTATCCTCTGGCTGGTATCAACCCGTTCGTGAATATCGAAACTCCTGGGTCCATCATCCCGACCGTATGGCCGGTTACTGACCCGAACCGCTATCCGGTTGTCAACCCGGCAAGCGGCGTGATCAGCGTCGGCGGTACGCCCCTGAACTACGCTCCCGATCCGAACCAGCTTCGTCCGCCTCGCATCAATCAGTGGAGCATCGGTCTCGAACGCGAGCTCACTGGCAGCCTTTACCTCGACGCATCGTACGTCGCGAACCGCGGCGTTTGGGAACCGAACGGACCTCTCGGCTATCTCAGCCAGATTTCACCCGCGACATTCGCTTCTTACGGCTTGTATCCCTACCCGGGGTCCGGCCCAGCCGGTTATAACTACGCGCCCGCTGGTATTTCCTGCACGCCTGGTAATGACTGCGATCGTGCGCTCCTGACTCAGCCGCTTTCGAACCCGGCAGTTCAGGCAAAGCTCGCCGCGTCGGGTCACGCCGGATTCACGCCTTATCCGGGCTTCACCGGAACGAGCCTGTTGAGTGCGCTCTATCCGTATCCGCAGTTCGGCGCGCTGGCTCCGACTGGTTCCGCGACCGGCGACTCGCGGTATGACTCGCTGCAGATCAAACTGACCAAGCGTCTCTCGCATGGCCTCCAGGCCAACGGCGCCTACACATGGGCCAAAGGCTTGACCCGTCCCACTCCGGAGGATTTCTTCAACCCCGCCGGCAGTTCGTGGGTGTTGCAGCAAATTCCGCCGCAGGCTCTGACCTTCAACGTCACTTACACGATGCCGAAGTTCGGGCTCCTGCCGAAATACGCTAATCTCGTGACCAAGGACTGGCAGTTTGGATTTTTCGCCCAATATCAGAGCGGCGCATTCCTTCTGCCTCCGGTCAGCAACGTCACCGCCAACTTCCTCGGCAGTGAGGATGTGCGGACCGGCCAGCCGTTGTACCTGAAAGATATTAACGATATCCACAGCTACAACCCGTATACCGACGTTATCCTTAATCCGCTCGCATGGGCCCCATGCCCCACCAATTCGGTTTGCGGCGGTGCCTCCACCTCGGCGACGGGAACGGCGACCTCCACCCGGTACTACTCGGACTTCCGTGGTCCGCGCCAGCCGCGTGAGAATGCCAACATCGGCCGTCACTTCCGTGTAGGCAAGGAAGGCAAGTACGACCTCTACATTCGCGGCGAGTTCGTCAACATCTTCAACCGGACGATCATGCCGAACCCGATTGTCACGAACCCGCAGACCGCGCCGTCGAAGAATGGGGCTGGTATTTACACCGGCGGCTTCGGCATCGTCAACGCTTACAACGCACCCGGTGCTTATCCCGCACCGACCGCCGGCGCTACCGCGCTGCTCGGCCGGACCGGCACGATCATCGCCCGCTTCCAGTTCTAAGCCGCTTAATCGTCAACGTGCCATCGCGGTCCGGATGCCTTCGCGGCTTCCGGACCGCGTTCTTTTTTCACAGGCGTCATGGATCACTCAAGAGTCATTCTCGATTGCGACCACTTTCGCGCTCGTTTCCGCTGCTGCCCTTGTGACGCCGCGGCTCGTCGCGCAACGCCCCTCCGATTTGCCGGGGCTCGCCCTCGTCGGTCACAATGTTTCCGATCTCGATGTTCCGTTGGACCGTCGACGAAGAGCTGAACAAACTGGGCGATACACCTGGCGCGGAATCGCGGACCGCAACGATGAAAGTTCAAAGCTCGGTCTCGGATGTCCTTTCACGCTCGTGCTGCGTCAGTACCGCGGCCTTCAGCGCCATCGACCTGACTATCGGCTCTGGCAGCCTGCGCGGTAGAAGCTACTTCTGGTTCCGCGGCGCCGCGCCTCGGCCCGGACCATTCGCCTGCAACAAGTGCGTCATCGTGTGGACGAACCGCAGCTTTCCATTCTCGACGCGGAAGAGGTGGATATCGGGCGCTCCGCTGCCGCCCCCCGCCGAGCCTGCTCCGAACGTGCAGTAGGCGACGACAGAGCCGATGGTGTCGTCGACGACGAAATGCCGGTTCGCGATGTTGACGCCGCTCGGAACACCAGCCTGACAGGAGTCGCCCGGGACGTGCATACCGCCTTCGGTACGGTTGCAGGGCATACCCCATGGCACGAGATCCATCTTCCCTTCGAGGAAGGCATCGAGATAGGCGTTCGCCGCCGATTCAAGCGTGGCGCGCGTGTCGCGGTTGCCGGCCGGGATCGTGCCCCAGTCCTCTGATGACGAATACTTCAGATAATTGTCGGCGTTGAAGAGCCAGTAGCCCGTCGTGGTCCAAAGCATCTCGATTTCGGCGATCAGCCCGTGATTGACGCGGAGGCGCGTGCCCAGCACATACGGATTGGCTTTGTCCGCGACGATCACCTCCGTGAAAGTCTGGCATGTCGGGACGTCGAGAAGGCTGCGCTCGTGGTCGATCTTCATCGCCTTCCGGATCAGGCCGTCCTTTATATCGACCGGCTTGAAGTTCTCGACGTAGCCTACCCCTTTTGCGAGAGGTAAGCCGGAAAGATCGCCCTTTGTTTGCGCCGCGACATAGAGATCGGCGGCCGCCTTGAGTCCTTCGCGGGTACAGGCGACCTGGGCGTAACCGGCGCCGGTCGCGAGCAGCGCGCCTGCGAGCGCGAGCAGCTTAAACAAAGATTTCCCTCATCACCGCTGCATCTTAACACTTTGATAGCGGGGCCGATTGGCGTTGCTCAATGTGTCCGGCCGCAGGATGTCATCCCGGCCCACAATGCTTATCAGGGAAGACCGTAGACGACGACCCGCCCCGCGGCCTTCGTTACAGGCCAGTTCACCGGACTCATCCCGGCTGCCACCGCGACGCGTTGGTGTGCGCCCGCCTGGTACGAAATAACGCCGCCGCCGAGGGCCGCGCCGGTGGCGTCGCGCCAAAGCACCGATCCGGTGCTCGCATCGAGAGCCAGCACGTCGCCGTTCAAATCGCCGGTGAAGACCACGCCGCCCGCGGTCGGGGTTACGGCCGCCAGCATGGGCGTGGGCGATTTGTATTTCCAGCGCACGCGTCCGCTGTCGGCATCCACCGCGGTGAGCCATCCACCCCACACTTCTTTTGGATCGGTGCGTCCGAACGCATGCGCCGGGTCGCCCGAGCCGGCCCATGCGGCGCCGCGCTTGCCCGTTACGGTGGCGGCATCGGTAATCTTCACCGAAGCGCACCAATCCACGGCGTTCACCAGGATCAAATTCAACGTGGGATGAAACGCCGGGCCGTTCCATTCGGTTCCCCCCTGCGTACCGGGACAAAAATGCGTCTCGCTGGTTGTGTTCAGAGGGACCGTGACGTTCGAGCGCGTGGTCACCGGCGTCGCATACAGAATCTTCAGCTCATTCTTTGAGGACTTGCCTGACGGCGCCACTCCGGAACGATCGATACCGTAGAGGAGTCCATCTTTGCCTGCCGCGGCGGCGATTTTGCGTCCGCCACGCGTCTGGATCAGCGCCGGAGGAGAAGTCATGTCCCAGTCGTGGAAGTCCTTCTTGACGGGCTGAACATAGCGCAGCAACTGACCGGTCTTCGCGTCCAGAGCTATGACGGATGTTGTGTAAAGGTTATCGCCGGGATGCAGCGCCAGAAGAAAATCGGGCGCCACATTGCCGGTGGAAACCCACAGCACACCCGCATCGGGATCAAGGCTGTAGGTGGTCCACGTTGCGCCGCCCGTGGCGGGGTTGCGATCCGTCAGGTTCTTCCAGGTGGCGCGGGCGGGTCCCGAATTGGGCACGACATTGAAGCGCCAGAGCTCGTGCCCATCGGCGGCGTTGAATGCGTAGATGCGGCCGGTGACTCCAAAGTTATCGCCCCCCGCGTTGCCTGCGAACACCATTCCATTCCACGCGATGGGCGCCATCGGAACCGATTCCCCGGCGGCAGGATCGCCGACCGTCGCTTCCCATCCGGGCTTGCCCGTCGCGGCGTCGAGCGCAATCAGGCTCGCGCCGGCGCCCCGGAACAATTTGCCATCGAGATAAGCGACCCCGCGGTTGATGCCGAGGCCGGCTGGCGGCGACTGCCGGTTGTATTTCCACTTCAGGGCGCACGTGGAGGCGTCCACGGCATAGGTTGTGCTGTAAGTGGCGAGGTAAATCGTGCCCTGCACCATCAGCAGGCCACTCTGTAACGGCGTGATTTCACCCGTATCGTACATGCAGGCGACCCGCAGCGTTTTCACGTTTCCCGTATTGATCTCGTTGAGAGGCGAGAAACGGGTTGCGGTGAGATCGCCGTTGTAGGAAGGCCATTCGACGGACTGACAGAGCCCCGAATGCGCGAGGAGTCCGGGAAGGACGACGAGCAGAGAAAGCTTCGATTGATACATGCGCGGCACCAGCACTGATTCTCCGCCACTGGCCCCTGTCAGGCAAGCAGGCTGCTAAAGCACTACACTCATTTCATGCGCGTCGTTTGCCTCTGCCTGATTGCCGCATATGCCGCGGCGGGCGCCGCCGATTCGTCGCTGGCCCGCCTCGAACAGCAAATGGAGCTCGTATCGCACGCGACCGACGGTGTCGTTGGCGTGGACGCCATTCACCTCGAGTCTGGACGCGAGGCCTCCCTGCGCAGCGCCGAAGGCTTTCCCATGGCGAGTGCGTTCAAGCTCCCGATGGCAGTGCAAATCATGTCGATGGTGGATGACGGCAAGCTCACTCTCGACAAGATGGTCTCGCTCGCGCCACCCGATCTTCATCCTGGCAGCGGGCGGTTGACCGAACTCTTCTTCCATCCCGGCGTCTCTCTGTCGATAGCCAATCTGCTGGAGCTCGCGATCGTCATCAGCGACAACACCGCCGCCGATCTGCTTCTGCGCGAAGCCGGCGGGCCGTCCGCGGTGACTGCAAAGATGCGCACCTTGGGACTTCCCGGCATCCGCATCGACCGCTCGACCGCGCTCCTCATTTCCGACTGGCAAGGTGCGAAGAACCTGCCGCCCGAGAGCCAGTGGAACCGCGAAATCTGGGATAAGATTTATGACGCCGTTCCGGACCGCGACCACATGCGTGCGCGCCGCACGGAGATGACCGACCCGCGGGATACGGCGACGCCAAACGATATGACGCGGCTTCTCGTGCGCCTGTGGAAGCGCGACATTCTCACGCCGGAAAGCGCGCGCGTCATCCTCGATATGATGGAGCGCTGCCAGACAGGCAAGTCGCGGATCAAGGGCCTGCTGCCGCAGGGCACCGATGTCGCGCACAAGACCGGTTCGCTCGGCGGCGTGGCGAACGATATCGGGTTCATTACGTTGCCGGGCGACGCGGGCCACGTCGCGATTTCGGTATTCACGAGGTCATCGAACAAGCCCGAGGAAGCCGCCGAGAGGGCCATCGCGGAGATTGCGCGCACTGTTTACGATTATTTCGTGCTGGTGCCGGCGGGTGGGCGTTAGGGTTTGGCTGAAAAGTGGGATAGCGCGCTCTACGACGATCGGCATTCGTTCGTCTGGAAGAAGGCTTCGGATCTACTCGACCTTCTCGATCCGAAGCCAGGCGAACACATTCTCGACCTCGGCTGCGGGACCGGCCACCTGACCGCGCAGATCGCCGCGCGCGGCGCCATTGTCACTGGACTCGACGCTTCCGCTTCGATGATCGCGCAGGCGCGGATCAATTATCCGAAAATCCGATTCGTGCTGGCCGACGCCGCCGCTTTGGAAGTCGACGAGCTTCTCGATGCGGTGTTCTCAAACGCCGTGCTGCACTGGATTCGCGACGCGCCGCCCGCGCTCGCGAGCGTCCAGCGGGCTTTGAAGCAGGGCGGCCGCTTCGTCTTTGAGATGGGCGCGAAGGGAAACAACCAGCGGGTGCTGGAGGCGGTGAAGAAGGTTCTCGCGGAGTCCGGTTACGAAGCGCGCTTCCCCTGGTTTTTCCCCAGTGCCGGCGAGTACGCTACGCTGCTCGAGAACGTCGGCTTCGAAATCCAGACGTTGTGGACATTCGATCGCTGGACCCAGCTTGAGCATCCCGAAAAAGGCTTGCGCGAATGGCTGGAGATGTTCGGCGCCTCCTGCTTCGAAAGCGTGCCCGCGAACATGCGGCCGGAGATGATCGAGGAGATTGAATCACGGCTCCGGCCTGTGCTGTGGCGCGATGGTTCGTGGTGGATCGATTACCGGCGGCTGCGTGTTATCGCTCGCCGGATACACTAAACTCAGTGCTCCTGACAATTGCCCCGCAGTCGCCGGAACGGCCCAAATGGCTGCGCGCGCCCGCTCCCGTGGGCTCGAATTATCGTGAGCTCAAAGACCTTATCGCCGGCCTGAATCTTCATACGGTCTGCGAGAGCGCGGCCTGCCCGAACGTCGGCGAATGCTGGAACCGGCGCACCGCGACGTTCATGATCCTCGGCAACGTGTGCACGCGGCGCTGCGGGTTTTGCGCGGTCCAAAAGGGCGGACCCTTGCCTGTCGATTACGACGAGCCGAGGCGAGTGGCCGAAGCGGTGTGGGTCATGGGATTGCGCTATGCCGTCGTCACCAGCGTGAATCGTGACGACCGCAAAGACGGCGGCGCGGACTTGTTCCGGATGACGATCGAGGCCATCCGCGAGCGCGTGCAGGGGTGCAGGGTCGAAGTGCTGGTGCCGGATTTTCAGGGCAGCCGCGCGGCCATGAAGATCGTGATGGACGCGCGCCCTGACGTCCTCAATCACAATACGGAGACGGTGCCGCGGCTCTACCGTCAGGTCCGGCTCGGGGCGCGTTACGAGCGCTCGCTCGAGATGCTGCAATTCGCGAAGGAGCTGCAGCCGGAAACTCCGGTGAAGTCGGGGCTGATGCTTGGGCTTGGCGAGACGCCGGAGGAAGTGCTCGCAGTGATGCGGGATTTGCGGGCGCATCGCGTGGACATCCTCACGCTGGGGCAATACCTCAGGCCTTCGCCGAAGCATTTGCCGATCGTGCGGTACGTTCCGCCGGCGGAGTTTGACGAGTTCCGGCGGGCGGGCGCCGACATGGGATTTGCGCATGTGGAGGCGGGCCCGCTGGTGAGGAGCTCGTATCATGCGGACGATTCCCACGCCGCCGCCTGCTGACCCTTCCGTGGCGCGCTTCGACGCGTCACGATTGTTGCGATGATAGTCGAATGCTTCGACGCAGCCTCGCCGCTTTTCTTTTCCTCACGATCGCCGCGTTCGCGGGAGATCCCGGCGCGCCCGGCCCTTCCACTGCGTCCCGAATGGATCGCCGCCTGGCCGAGCTTCGCAGGAGCCCGCTCGAGCTTTACGCCTTCCTCTACAAAATGCCCAAAGGCGCCGACCTCCACAATCACCTTTCGGGTGCGATCTATGCCGAGGATTTCCTGACGGCGGCTATCGAAGCCCGCCTTTGCGTCGACAAGACCGCTCTGGCGCTCGCGGCGTGCGCACCTGGGCTGGTGCCAGCGGCGGCGATCGAGACCGACAACGATCTCCGCAATAAATTAATCGACAGCTTCTCGATGCGGAACTTCGTGGCTGGACGTCAATCCGGG
This sequence comes from Bryobacteraceae bacterium, assembly GCA_035552355.1. Taxonomy (GTDB): domain Bacteria; phylum Acidobacteriota; class Terriglobia; order Bryobacterales; family Bryobacteraceae; genus BOG-234. Next base: position 8,146 of record DASZLP010000171.1, read on the forward strand.
CACGATCACTTCTTCGACACGTTTGACAAGTTCGGAGCAGTGTCAAGCGGTGAGTTGGCGGCTGGCGTCGTAAAGCGCGCGGCCGATCAGAACGAGTCTTATCTCGAATTGATGGCGCTCTCCGGCGGTGGCGCGATCTCCGCTCTGGGAGCGAAGGCAGGGCTCACCGGCGATTTCGCGGCCACGCGGACGAAGCTCGAAGCCGCCGGCATGGCGCAGGTCGTGGCGGCGACGCGCACGCGCGTCGATCAGTTGGAGCAGGCGCGGCTCGATAAGCTCGGGTGCCGGCAGCATTCGGATTCGGCCGCCTGCAAGGTGCGGGTGGGCTACGTTTATCAGGTGCTGCGCGAATTCCCGAAAGAGCAGGTCTTCGCGCAGGTCATCGCCGGGTTCGCGCTGGCGGCTGCCGATCCACGTGTCGTGGCGGTGAACTTCGTGCAGGCCGAAGACGGATACAACTCGATGCACGATTACCACCTGCACATGACGATGGTCGATTACGCAAAGAAAATCTATCCGAACGTGCATGTGACGCTGCATGCCGGAGAGCTGGTTCCCGGGCTCGTGCCGCCCGATGGGCTGCGCTTCCACATTCGCGAGGCAGTCGAGCTTGGACATGCCGAACGAATCGGCCACGGCGTGGACGTGATGTATGAAAACGATCCGCTCTCACTTCTTAAGGAGCTGCGCGACCGGCATATTCTCATAGAAATCAACCTGACGAGCAACGATGGCATTCTCGGCGTGAAGGGCGATGAGCATCCGCTCCCCCTGTATCGGAAGCACGGTGTTCCCGTCGCGCTCTCGACCGACGACGAAGGCGTGAATCGCTCGCAGATGACCGAGGAATATCAACGCGCGGTGCTGACTTACAACCTCAGTTACTCCGATCTGAAGGAGATGGTGCGGAACAGTATCGAGTATTCGTTCGCGCCCGGCGAGAGCTTCTGGCGCGACAGGAAATATGGGAACGTTATCGTTGCCTGCGCGGCCGGTCCGCGTACGAAGGCCTGCGGCGAGTACCTGGCCAAAAACGATAAAGCACGGCTCGGGGCGGATCTCGAGGAGCGATTCGCCGCCTTCGAGCGTGAGAACTAAGGTCACACATGGGCCGCTGGCTTATTCATTGGATCCTGAGTGGCGTCGCGCTGCTCGTCGTCGCCAACATCCTGCCGGGAATTCAGGTGTCGAGCTTCGGATCGGCTTTGATAGCCGCGCTGGTGATCGGCCTCGTAAGCGCGACGGTAGGCCTGGTGCTGAAGATTATCCTGCTGCCTTTCATTTTTCTGTCGCTGGGGATTGCTTACTTTCTCATCAACGGGCTCATGCTGAAGCTGGCGTCCGAGCTGGTGCCGGGCTTCCGCGTGGTCGGATGCCTGCCCGCCGTAGTCGGATCCATACTGCTTACGCTGGTGGATTACGTGCTGAACCGCCTGGCAGGTATTTGATCATGGTTTCCGCTGAATCGTCACCGTCCTGATCGTAACCGGAACCAGCGGCTTGTCGTTTGTAACCGTGGGAACCTGCGAGATTTTGTCGGCCACGTCCTGCCCTGCCACCACTTGCCCGAAGATGGTGAACTTACCAGTCAGGTAGTCAGGACGTCCGACCGTGATGAAGATCTGGCACGCGGCGGAATCGGGCGCGCCGGTATTCGCCATCGCAAGCCGCCCCGGTTCTTTGAAGTCGAGCGATGGATCGATTTCATCTTTGAGCTTCGCGATGCCGCAGGGAGTGCTTCCGGTCGCCTTTACATCGCCGGTCTGGATCATGAAGCCTTTGATCACGCGATGAAAGGTCAGTCCGTCATAGTAGTGGCGTTTGACCATAGCGCCTTTCCTGTCGAGCGCGGCTTTCGTGCCCGTCGCGAGGCCCAGGAAATTCTTCACGGTGCCCGGCGCTTTGTCTTCGTACAGCCGCGTTACGATTTGGCCCATGGATGTGTCGAATACTGCGTAGAGTCCGGGCTCGGCAGGAACGTCGGCCGGCGCGGGCACAGGCGGCTGGGCGAAGACGGTTGCGGCGGCGAACAAGATCAGGAAGCGCATCTGCCTGAGTTTAACTCCGCCCGCCGGGTCCTCAGACCCGCGCGGCAGCCTGGTCCGTTTGATGAACGATGCGGCCATCGAACATGTGAATACTGCGGTCCGCGAACCCCCCGTAGCGCGGATCGTGCGTCACCATGCAGATCGTCGCTCCGTTGGCGTGAAGTTCACCGAGCAGCGCCATCACCGCTTCGCCGTTCACCGAGTCGAGATTTCCGGTGGGCTCGTCGGCGAGCAGGACCGAGGGATTCCCCGCCAGCGCGCGCGCGACAGCGACCCGCTGTTGCTGTCCGCCCGAGAGCTGCGACGGATAGTGCTTCATGCGGTGCGCCATTCCCACTTTTTCGAGAGCGTCCATCGCCGCTTTCTTACGCTCCGCCGCCGGCATCGAGCGATAGGTCAGCGGAAGCTCGACGTTCTCATAAACGCTCAGATCGCCGATCAGATTGAAGGCCTGAAAGACGAAGCCGATCTCGCGGTTGCGGATGCGCGCGCGGTCTTTCGCGTTGAGGTTCGCGACCGATTGGCCGTTCAACGTATAGGAGCCGCCGGTCGGCGAATCGAGCAGCCCGAGGATTGCGAGCAGCGTCGATTTCCCGCAGCCTGAAGGCCCTTCAATCGAGACGTAGTCTCCCTTTTCGATCCTGAGCTCGACACCGGCGAGGGCGTGCGTCTCCACTTCGTCGGTGACGAACACTTTGTCGACGCTGTCGAGGCTTATGAGTGGTTGCATATATGGGTCCTGTCAATTCAAACGGATGCGGTTATGCGCATCCATCGAGCTCATGTCTGAGAGGATGACCTTGTCGCCCTCCATCAGCCCGCCGAGCACTTCGATGGCATTCACCGAGGCGCGCCCCAGCTTGACGGATGTGCGCGTCGCCGTCTTGCCATCGGGGTCCACACGGAAGAGCGTGATCGATGTATTCGGCTGGCCGGACGCGGGTCGGCCGACGTAAACGATGCTGGTGAGACGCTCGAGATCGACGGTGCCGTCGACACTGAGATCGGGCCGCGCGCCGGATGGCAACGGTCCGGTCAGCGCGACGTCGACGAGGACGGTGCCATTCACCGCCGCCGGGTCGATGCGCGACACCTTCCCGACGATGATGCCGTTGCGAGTGTCGATCGAGGCGGGCTGGCCGATCAGGACATCTTTCGCTTCGGTTTCGGTGATATGGATTTGCGCTTTCAATTTGTCCTGCTGAGCGACCTTCGCGAGGATGGCGCCAATGGCGACGTTCTGGCCGGATTCGAGTGGTGTGGCAGCGCCGCTGGCGGTTCCAACGGTCGAGTTGCCGAGCTGTTGCAACATGCCTGCGACACCCGCGCGCACGTGCAGTTGATCGACCTGCTGCTTCTTCAGCTCGTACATGGCGCGAAACTGGTCGATCTTCACGCGCTGCGCGGCGAGCTGCGCTTCCGCCGATTTGTCGATGATCCCGAGGCGTTTCTCCTCAATCTGATTGCGGTATTCGAGAACATCGGCCTGCGAGATCGAGAGCTTCGAGTCGAGGCTCGGAATCAGTCCCATGGCGGCCAGTTGCCTGTCTCGCTCGGCCTTGATCTTTGCCTGCCGGAAGTCGGAGGTCACCTGCGCGGCGGCTGCCTGCTTGTCGAACTTTGCGTTCTGCAGTGTTACGTCGAGATCCGCATAGGCGGCTTCGGCCTCTTTGAGATCGTATTCGGCCGCAGTGGTAGCCTCGATCAGCGTGGGATTCGAAAGGTCCATGATCACTGTGTCCGGCTGCACCGGCGTTCCGGGCTGGATGTAGATCTTTTCGATGCGCCCGTCGATCTCGGCGGAGATCCAGGCGACATCCTGCGGGACGAGCGAGCCGGTGCCGTGCACCTGCCGCAGCATGTCTCCGCGCTTCACGGTATCCGGCCAGACGGAGCCGCTTTCGACCTGCGGGAGAGCAGGCTGCAGGCGGCTGACGCCGAGTGCGGCGCCGCCGGCGAGCAGGGCGGCGATCAGCCCGAAGGCAGAGCGGCGGACGATTTTGCGTTTTTTCGTGCCAGTGCGGACGACGTCCATGTTTATTCCAGGCCCTCATTCATAGCGAAGCACCCGCAGTGGATCGAAGAAAGTCGCGCGCCGCGCGGGAATGTATCCAGCCGCCGCCGTCACCGCGGCAAGCAGCACCACGGCCGCGGCGATCGATTGCGGATCGGTCGCCTCGATCCCGTATAGCTGCGCCTGCACCAGACGGGTGAGCGCCCACGCGGCGGGCAGTCCGAGAGCGATGCCGCATCCGATCAGAATCAGCACCTCGCGCATCACCAGCCAGATAACGTTCCCGGACATGGCGCCAAGAGCCATTCGGATGCCGATCTCGCGCGAGCGCCGCGTCACCATGAATGCCATCACGCCGTACAGGCCGATCAGTACGAGCGCGGTGGCCAGTCCGCCGAAGACGCTGGCGAGGGAGGCGATCATGCGGTCGGTCACCAGCGAATCGTCGACCTGCCGCTCGAAAGTCTTCATCTGGGTGACCGGCAGCGTGGGGTCGATCTCATGCACGACGGACCGAATGATTCCGAACGCGTCCTTCGCATTGCCGCGAGTCTGAACGTAAACGCCCGTGCCGCCGGCATCCCCTTGCTGCGAGCAGAGGAAAACCTGCATTGGAATCTCGTCGCGCAGACTTTCATAGCGCGTGTCGTTGAGGATGCCGACGATTTCGATATCGGCAGGGGTGCCGGGGTCGGAACCCTCCCCGATGTGTTTTCCGATAGGGCTGCGGTCTTTGAAGTATCGTTTGGCGAACTTCGTATTCACGAGCGCCACGCGGAGCGCCTTGCGGCTGTCGCTCAGAGTGAAATTGCGCCCGCTCAGGATGTGCATCCCCATGGCGTCGACGTAACCGGGGCTCACGGAGTTGAAGTGCGGGTCCATTTTCTCGCCGGGGCCGGCGGCGTAGCCCTCGATCGTGACCCACTCATCCCACTCGTTGTTTTGGAGCAGGTTCATGGCGGAATAGCCGAGTCCGGCGATCCCCGGCGAAGCCAGCAGCTTTTCTTCGAGCCGCCGGTAGACAGCCGCCGTGGCTGTGGGATCGTAGCCCAGCGCGCGCGGATTCAAATTGAACTGGACAACATTTTTCGTGCGAAATCCGGGATCGAGATACCGAAGATTACCGAGGCTGCGCAGGAAGAGGCCCGCGCCGATCAGGAGTACGAGGGACAGCGTGACCTGAAGCGCAACGAGCGCTTTGCGAAAACTTAGCTGGCCGCCGCCGGCAACACTCGCGGCTTCGTCCTTTAAAGTGCCTGCGACATTGGGCTTTGTCGCCTGCAGAGCGGGCGCAAGACCGAAGATTATACCCGTCGCGAGCGAGATCACAAGCGTGAAGCCCAGCATGCGCAAATCCGGCGTGCTGGAAATGGTGTATCCGGTGAGGTTCGCCGGCAGCCAGGACAAAAGCCCTTTCAGCATCGGCACAGCGATCGCGATGCCGGCCACCCCTCCGAAAAACGAAAGGAGCAGACTCTCAGTGATGAGTTGACGCACGAGGCGTCCGCGGCTGGAGCCGAGGGCGAGGCGAATGGCGACTTCCTTCTGGCGCGAGGCAGCGCGTGCGGTCAGCAAACTCGCGAGATTGGCGCAGGCGATCAAGAGAACGAGTCCCACGATGGCCATGAGCACCCACAGCGGTTTCTCGTAGCGGTCCCTGAGGAATGTGTTTCCCTGCGAACCCGGCATCACCTGCAGCCACATCCTGAGGAATTCCGATTTGTCGTATGGAGGCGCCTTGCGAAACGCCGCCATCACGACTTCCATCGACGTGATTTGATGAAACAGCGGCTGCATGCCGGCCTGTGCCTGTTCGATCGTCATGCCGGATTTGAGCCGTCCGAAAACATTCACCCAGCGCTGGCGGCGCTCAAACATTCTGGTGAAGCCCGGCCGCAGTTGCGGAGCCATCATCATGGGGATACGGATCTGACTCGGAAGCCCCGGCTCGACCCCGTCGAAACCCTGTTGCGACACGCCGATGATGGTCAGCGGATAGTTGTTGACGCGGATCGTCTGCCCAATGACGTGGGGATCTCCGGCAAATGCCGACTGCCAATACGCATAGCTCAGAACGGCATACGGATGTGCGCCGGGATGGAGATCATCCTGCGCGGTGAAGACACGTCCGCGGGCCGCGCCGATGCCAAGCAGATGAAAATAGTTGCCCGACACGAACTCTCCCGCGACGACTTCCGTGTGAGACGAGACGCCGACAGTCACAACCTGCGCGTAGCGGCACATCATCTCGCTGAAGACCTGGTTCCTGTCGCGGAAATCCTGATACATCGGGTAGGAAAGCGCGTTGCGGCCGTTGTTGCTGCCGTAGTGGTGGCCACGGCCGGCGAGAAGCACTACGGCTTTCGGGTCTTTGACGGGCAGCAGGCGCAGGATTAGCTGATCGACAAGCGAGAAAATGGCCGTGTTCGCGCCAATTCCGAGGGCAAGGGAGAGGATGGCGACCGCCGTGAAAATGGGCGATTTAGCGAAGGTGCGGAGCGCAAACTGGATGTCCTGCAGCAGACGTTTCATCTTCTTAGCCGCGCACAACGCCCTCCGGGCGGTGCGTTCGTGTCAGCGGTTCTCAAACCGGAAAACTCCGCGAACCCGGAAAGGTTACGCAGATTTATTCCTGTAGACTTGAAACGCGCGGGAAGGTTAGTAAGGATGCAGTTTTTTCGGAGGAATCCGCCAGCTCATGGAAAAGCAGAAGCTAACCGCGGAGACGCAGGGAAACCGGATTTGGCTGATAGCTGAAAGCTGACGGCTGACAGCTATTTATTACGCTACGTCAACGCCCATGGAGCGGGCGGTGCCCTTGACGCTGCGAATCGCGGCTTCCACGTCGAAGCAGTTGAGATCGGGCATCTTGATCTTCGCGATTTCTTCGATCTGGGCGGCGGTGATCTTGCCGACTTTCGTCTTGTGCGGCTCGGCCGATCCCTTGGCGATCGCGACGGCGCGCTTGATCAGCACCGGCACCGGCGGCGTCTTCGTGATAAACGTGAACGAGCGATCGGAGTAGATCGTGATGACAACCGGGATGATGAGACCTTCCTGGTCCTTGCCCGATGTCTTCGCGTTGAACGCTTTGCAGAACTCCATGATGTTGACGCCCTGCGGACCGAGCGCGGTGCCGACAGGCGGCGCCGGCGTTGCCTTGCCCGCGGGAATCTGCAGCTTTACTGAACCGGTTACCTTCTTCGCCATTGCAAAATACCTTCCTGATGAATATCGCTTGTGGACTTACGAGGTCTTCTCGACCTGCAGGAAGTCCAGTTCCACGGGCGTCGCGCGCCCAAAAATCGTGACCAGCACCCGCAGGGTATTGCGCTCGGGATTGATCTCGTCCACTTTGCCCTGGAAGTTGGCGAAGGGCCCGTCGATAATGCGGACCGACTCGCCCTTCTCGAACGTCATCTTCGGACGCGGCCGTTCCGCCGCCGTCGTCTGACGGTAGAGCATCTTGTTGATTTCATCCGCGCTGAGCGGCACGGGAGTTTGCCCGCCGCCCACGAAGCCGGTGACGCGCGGCGTATCCTTCACGCGATGCCACAGCTCGTCGTTCATTTCCATCTGGACGACGACATAACCGGGATAGAGCAGCCGCTTGCTGGTAACCTTTTTGCCGTTGCGCAACTCCACGACTTCTTCTTCCGGGATGAGGATCTGGCCGATCTGCCCGGCGAATCCGAACGCATCCGCGCGCGTCTTCAGCGATTCGGCGACCTTGCGCTCGAAGCCCGAATACGTGTGGATGATGTACCAGTGCATGGTGTCTTCCGCCGGAGGAATCTCCTCCAGCGAAGCGGGGCTCTCGCCCTCCACGGTTGCGTCCTGAATCAAATCAGAGCCCGTGGTCTCCGACGGATCGTGTTCACCGCCGGTCGGTTCAACTTCGCCGGTTTCCTGCGGAGCGTGGTTGTCGGTTTCGGGCATTTATTTTAGGAACGTCTTGTCCATCAGCGTCACGAGTCGTTGAAAGATGGCGTCGGTCATTTCGAAGTACGCCGCGAAGATGAATACGCTCACGAGCACCACCAGCGTCGTCGATTCCACACGATCGCGCGTCGGCCAGGTCACGCGTTTCATTTCGCTGCGGATATCGCCGATGTACGCGCGTGTGTCTTCGATCCAGCTTTGTCTCTTCGATTCCAGTTCGCCAGCCATAACTATGCTTCGCCGCTTTCCAGTTTGGACTTCAAAAATTTCGTATTCAGGGCGTTTGGCAGGGGCGGAGGGATTCGAACCCCCAAAAACGGTTTTGGAGACCGCCGGTTTACCGTTGAGCCTACGCCCCTTCCCTTGACGCGCACAACAGCCCTGCGGCTTGTGCGCGCTTTTTTCGGGTGAGTCCAGATAAAAGTGTACCTGATTCCTTAAACCCGCCGCATACCGCTCCTTTGGGGCCGCGGCCCGGAATTATTTCGTTTCCCGATGCGCGTGATGCTTACGGCAGTGCGGGCAGAACTTTTTCATCTCCAGACGCTCGGTCGTCGTCTTTTTGTTTTTCGTGCTCGTATAGTTCCGGTTCTTGCACTCCTGACACTGGAACGTGATGATTTCTCTTGGCATGTTTCTTAACCTCTGAAAATACTAATCCAAAATCTCGCTGACCGTGCCCGCGCCGACGGTCCGGCCGCCTTCGCGGATGGCGAAGCGCAGGCCCTTATCCATGGCGACCGGCGTAATCAGCTCGACGTTCAACTGCACGTTGTCGCCGGGCATTACCATTTCGGTGCCTTCCGGCATCTCCGCCACGCCCGTGACGTCCGTCGTGCGGAAGTAGAACTGCGGACGATAGCCCTTGAAGAATGGCGTGTGACGCCCGCCTTCTTCTTTCGACAATACATAAACTTCGCCCTTGAACTTCTTGTGCGGCTTGATCGAATTCGGCTTCGCGATCACCTGTCCGCGCTCGACTTCGGTCTTTTCCACGCCGCGCAGCAGCAGCCCGACGTTGTCGCCGGCGCGGCCTTCATCCAGAAGCTTC
>DASZLP010000172.1:0-22762 GCA_035552355.1 Bryobacteraceae bacterium
GTGACGGATAACCCGCTGAATACCGGAAAAAGCGCGCTTTGCAATGAAATCGGAACGACCAGAAGTCGCGTGCCGATTTCCTGAGGAGTTACGTAGTAGGCCACTGCGCTTAGAGACGTAAGTCCGCCGATCACGAATCGATCCATAGAAACCATCAGAGGACTGATGACGCTGCTTACTGTGACCCAGCCGCCGAATCGAAGCATCTCCAGGATGCCACTTGGGTGCACTCTCCGCAATATCGAGAGACTCGGGTAGTGACGCACAGCCAGCATCGCAAGAGCAATCACCATAAGGAGGCGAATGGCACACAGGGTTCCAACGGCTATATCGAGTCGCGGCGCGAATGACAGCGCGACTAAAGGTGCGAGGAAGCCGAGTATGCCGGCACCAGTTTTTACTACGCTGATGCCCGCAAATAATTGTCGAGCCTCCAGAACCGAACGAAAGGCAACGCCCACCGTTACGAGGGGAATCGCAAGTCCTGTAACTCGTATCGCTCGGGTTGTTTCAGGTTCATATGGGCCTGAGACATGAAGCCCCCAAACCGCAATCGCGTGCGCGGAAAATACGATAGCAGTGCCGCCTGCCAGGCTCAGAAAAAGAAGAATCCACAGCGCATCCCAGAAGATATTCGGGATCTCATTTGACCGGCCAGTTGCGAGCTTCTCCGCTGAAAACTTAGTGATGGCTCGTCCCAGTCCCAGATCAAGAAATCCAAGGTAGCCGATCGTGGTCCAGGACAGTGAAAGTATGCCAAAGCGTGCCGTGCCGAGTTGCCTGATCAGGATTGGAATCGCGAACACGCCGGCAATGAGAGGCAGCGCGGAACTCGCTATGTTCCATGTTGCGTTATGAAGAATCCGGGACGTCGTGAGCGCATGGTCCATCGTTCCAGAGCGGTTTACCAGGTTGTCAGCTCTCCTGCTTCGTAACACGGAGGTCGCCATTACACCGTTCTCGTGTTTATAAGATCCGGCCTGTATCGCAATAATATTACGACGAATTCTCGCCGAATATCGGGTTGTGGGGCGAGGCTACGTGATTGGAAGCACATGGAATATCCTGGTGTTCCTGAAGTGGATGATCAGGACGTCGTATGCCCCGCCGGGCCGGGTTTCTGGAAACAAGCCGGCGCTCGAGCTTCGCTTTGATGGGAAGTTCGATTACCCGATAAGACAAGAGAGCGACGGCTACAGCCGCCGCGATCACCACCAGGTAATAGAAGGGCAAATACGGCAACGCAAACGCGCGTGCGGGAGTGGCGGCCGTCGCTGCACGGACCACAAACATATGCGACAGGTACAGGCTGTATGAGGCATCACCCAGCAGCAGGAGAAAACGCCACGGAAGGCCAGGCACAGTTCGCCGTCGCTCCCCGCGCTTCAATGTTGCCGCAATGACAAACAGGGGCGCTGGAATACCCGATGCCGGTATGCGAGACTTGTCGCCCCCGAGATGCGTGACTCCGACCAGCCAGATGACGCCTGCCGCAGCCACGGTGAGCGCGGCTACCCGCGAAATGCGCATTCCTTTCCTGAACGCAAGGCCGATGCCGATGCCTGCAAGGAAATCCAGAATAATCGGTCGCGTCCAATATTCCACCGCCGGGGGCCGATCGATAAAACATCCTGCCACAACCGCCGCGACGAACCACGCGGCGAGCAGAGAAAAACCGGCGCGTCGCGGAAGCAGCATGGCGAGTGCAAAGAGCAGGTAGAAGTACACTTCGTAATTCAGCGTCCAGCCCAGTTCGAGAAGTGGACTCGTCTGGGCGGTGCCCGGCTGCGGAAACGGGAAGAAAAGATAAGAAGCGAGGGTATAGGGCAGAGTTATCCGAGTATGTCGCAGCAGTGACGGCAAGAAGAGAACTGCTGCGAGCATCAGCGTTGTGTAGAACCAGTAGACCGGCACGACGCGCGCCAGACGCTTCAGAATAAAACGTCTGGACTCTGTCGGCGATCCGAAATGCGCAGCGGCGATATAGACCATGGCAAAGCCGCTGATGACGAAAAATACATCGACGCCGGCGCGTCCGGCGCCCAGCGCGGTTATACGAGAATCCGGAAGCTCTGCCGAGTGTCGGTGAATTTCGAGCGCGATATGGTCGGCCAGCACCGCGATCGTTGCGAGACCGCGCAGCGCCTGGATGGATTCCAGGCGGCGGGGTGTGGCGCCTTCGCATTGTGCATCCACACTTACTATATCCACGAGCTGCCCTCGGCGGTTTCAGCGACTATCTTATCCGCATGACTCACCAAACGGCACAGGTCCAGATCTCCACACGGGACTGGAATTCACGCCGCGATAAGACTGCAACGATATCGAAGGGACCTGTTCCAGGGTTTTCCGTTGTGATGCTTATCTCTTTCCAGCCTTGCCCGGCCAGGGCGATGTTGTTAAAGTGCGAAAAGTTAGCGAGCGCCATGGAAAAGAAATTGGTCATCCTAACGCACCTTTTTGTACGGTGGCTTACGGACTTCGGCAACGTCATTACATTCATGGACCAGGAGGGTTACTCGGTTTCCATTTACTCAAACCCTCCATCGGAGCTCCCGGACCTCAACTGGGACGCTCCGGAACTGTTCGCCGATTACCGGTCGATACTTCCGGCCGGAACGGACATACACTTCCTTCCTTTCCGCAGAAACAAGCTCGATCTGCTGGGTTTGATCCGAATGACCGCAATCGGGGCTCGGTTGGCGCGCCGGTACCCGGGTGGTTTCTTCATGCTCTGGCACATGCCGATCATTGTCACCATTGGTTTGCCTTTGCGACTGATGAACCGCAAGAGCCTCTTTATGGTCACGGGGCTCGGCACAGTGCTGGGTGACCGTACCGCCAGATTCCGGTTTCACAGAATCGTTGCCCTGTTCTTTTACAGACTTCTGTTCAGCGGAAGGAACAGCCGTGTTCTTACCCACAATCAGGAAGACAAAGAGTTTCTTGTTCGGCGCACCGGAGTAGATCCGGCCAAGGTGGTAGTGACGCCGGGATGCGGCGTCGACCCGGCATGTTTCCCCTTCTTCGAGCGGCTTCCGGAGAATGATCCCCCGGTCATTCTCGTGCCTGCGCGGCTTATTGTGCAGAAAGGGATATTCGAGGCTGGCGCCGCGTCCCGCCTGCTCAACGAACGCGGTATCCGCCATGAGATGTGGTTTACGAGCGGGCTCGAACCCTACTATCCTTCCATCAGCATCAGCCGTGAGCAGTTGGAAGAGATGCGGCGGCAGAGTGCTTCCATCAGATTCCTGGGTTATGTCAAAAGCCTCGTTCCGCTCTTTGAGCGGTGCGACATAGTCTGTTATCCAACGCGCTACCCCGAGGGGGTTCCGACCGCTCTTATCGAGGCAGCTGCCTGCGGGCGCCCGGTGGTCACCACTGACAACGTGGGTTGCCGCGACATTTCGATACACGAACAGAGTGCACTGGTCGCGCCGATTAACGATCCGAAAGCTCTTGCCGATGCATTAGAGCGAATGATCCAGGATCCCGCTCTTCGGGAGCGCCTCCGTCGCAACGCGTACAGCAGGTTTCTCAGTGACTTCACCAAAGACATCGTCCTGCAGCGGACGATCGATGCCTTCGAGAGTATGGGATACCGGTTTCACGGCGAACAGCGCTCCCGCGATATCCGGATGGGCGTGGCATGATGCGGTCCCCCGTCATCTATTCGGTAACGCACGATATTCTGGGCGATCCTTTCTGGGCCGTCTATGACCGCGGGGTGGCGGATGCGCGCGATTGTTTTGGCTGTGATGTGCGAACCTTTCGGCCACAACGCTATTCGCCCGCTGGCATGCGCACGATCATAGAGAGCGTTGCGCGGGACCGTCCGGACGGGCTGCTCTGCACGATTCCTGATGCCCGCATGCTGGAACCACCATTGCGCGCCGCCATTGCCGCGGGAGTTGCCGTGGTCGCGGCGAATGCCCGCGATCCCAGGAAGCAGGTGCACCGCATCCCCTATCTTCTTTATATCGGTGGCGATGACCGGGATGGCGGTGAACTCGCCGGCAGACGGCTGCTCGCGGCCGGTGCCGGCCACGATGTCATCTGTTTCGATCACTACCTGGTTGATCAATCGTGCCATGCCGACCGCTACGCAGGACTGCGGGAAATCATAATTGCCAATGGTGGCTCATCCCGGCGAGTCGCAATACCAGGCGACGATCCGGATGCCGCCACGGCACAGATCCGCGTGGCGCTCGAAGAGAATCCGGCAGTGGACGGCATCGTGACGCTGGGGCCCCCGGGCGCTCACGCCGCGCTGCGAGCCAGCGAAGGTATCATGGGCACGCTTCAACACGTCAGTTTCGATTTTTCGGAAGAGCAACTGGCCGCGCTGCGCGACCGCCGCCTGCTCGCCATCATCGATTCGCAGCAATACCTGCAGGGTTTCATCGGCGTGCAACTCCTCTGCATGTACTTACGCTACGGTTTGCTGCCGGCGAGTGATATTCTGACCGGCCCGGCGCTGGTGGATGCCAGCAACATGGCGGCGGCCGAACGAGCCTTCCAAACCGGGGCGCGATGAGTACGGCGCTTGTCATGGCAGGCGGGGCCGGGCAGCGGATGCGGTCCTCCGGCATGCCGGTGGCGAAGCCCCTGATTCCAGTGCTGGGTGTCCCTCTGCTCGAGCGCAATATTCACGCACTCCTGCGAGCGGGTGTCCGGCGAATTGTCGTCGCTGTTCCCGAAGCCCTTCCAGAGGTTGCCGGCTTTGTCCGCGGGAGATTGACCGCGCTCGGGTGTGCCGCCGGGGCCGAGGTAGTTTGCTTCGTTGAGGAGAAGCCGCTCGGAAATATCGGGTGCGCCGGCTTCTTTCGCAACGAAACAGATAACCTGCTGGTCGTCTACGCCGATAACCTCACGACGCTCGATCTCCGGGTAATCGCCGCGGAACACGCCGCCGGCGCCGCAGACATGACGATCGCCACCCACAAGCAGCATTTCAGGATGCCGTTCGGTGAAGTTCGTATCGAGAATGGAGACGTTCGGGCCTACGTAGAAAAGCCGACCTGCAGTTTCGATGTGTGCAGCGCGGTTTCTGTCCTTGGACCGGCGGCGCTCGCCGCATTGCCGTGCGGCCGTCCCACCGGCATCTCCAACCTGGTGCAGTTTTTGATCGATGACGGCAGGCGTGTTCGCTCCGTTCCTCACACCGCCCCCTGGATCGACGTGAACGATGTCGCCTCCATTCCGCTGGCCGAAGCGCTGGTTGCGGCCCACCAGCGCGACTTCGATCTGTGGAGCGCTGATCCGGGAGAACCACAGGCGCTCTGTTACGAGAGTGCCGGCAACCGGGTCAGCCTTTCACCGCTGCCGCGAACTACAGATGACCCATTGATGATTTTCGACGATCTCGATGACGAAGGTTCTCGCATCCGGCGCTTTTCTGTCGAACGTTGCTGTATGGGACAGCCGCTGCCCGTGACCATTGCAGATAATTCCCTAAGCCCGCTGGCAAAGCGCGTGTTCGCCTTCGCGGGACAAGCGCGGGAGGCGGCGTGACGGTCGTCACCGGCGCGGGAGGTTTGATAGGCTCGGCCGTTGTCCGGAGTTGCGTGTCGCGCGGCGTTCCGGTTCGGGCCCATCTCGGGCCGCCCGGCGCCGCTGTAACGCCAGCGCCAGCCGGTGTGCCGGCCGAGTTTGCGGCAATCGACGATCCAGAAGCCATCACTAAGCTCTGTCGGGGCGCAAGCTCGGTCATTCATCTGGCTGGACCGCCGTCGGTCGCAAAGTCGTTTGCCGCCCCTGCCGATTACGTGCGTGCGCACGCATTGGGAACTGCGACAATCCTGCAGGCCTGCCGCATGACAGGCATTGCCCGCCTGATTTACGTATCGTCAGCGGAAATTTATGGCCGACCCCATTCCAACCCCGTCGCAGAAGACCATCCGCGCCAGCCCCGATCGCCCTACGCCGCCGCAAAAGTATGCGCCGAGGATTTGATCGCCGCGTGTGTGCTCGAATATGGGATCTCCGCAATCGTCCTGCGCCCGTTTTCGATTATCGGGCCGCCCGTTGCTCCGCACTCCGTGCTTGGCTCGATCATCCGTCAGGCGGTCTCCGGGCCGGATGTCGCGTTGTTCGCGCCGCAGGTAGTGCGGGACTATCTGTTCGTCGACGATCTCGCCGATGCGATTCTGCGTTGCCTCGCCATCGATCTAAAGCCCGGTTCAGTCAGCGCGTACAACATGGGCTCAGGTGTGGGAACCTCTGTTGCCGCGCTCGCCGGGATGGTGCTCAGAAAGCATGGCAAGGCTCCGGCGGTCCGGCTCGCCGATGGACTCGACCGGCCGAAGGCGGCGGACATCGAAATCCTCATAGCGGACGTCGCGCGGGCCGGAATCGATCTCGGTTGGCGGCCACGCACATCATTGGACGAGGCGCTCTCGATCATCCTCGGAGCGAATCAACACCAGGGTATTCCAGCATGCGTGTCCTGATCACCGGCGCCCAGGGCTTCGTCGGCCGGTACCTCGTCGCGCGCTGGCTCGACGTCGATTCCCGTGTCGAGATAGTGGGCTGCGGCCGGTCTCCCGCTGACACCGCGGCATTCACGCACGCGATCAGTGCGAGCTGCGGTGCGATGCCCGCTCCGCTTCCGCCGGCGCTCTGCAGTGCATCCAGGGATTCCCGTTATCGCTACGTCGAGGCTGACATCCTGGATCAGGAGCGGCTCACTGGTTTGATCGCGGACGTTCGCCCCGAGGTGATTGTCCATCTGGCGTCGGGCCTGCGCGACGATCCCACCGACACGCTGTTGCGTACGAACGTCATCGGCGTGGAGCGCTTGTACGGTGCTCTCGCAGAGGCTGGGCACATTCCGGGCCGCGTGATCCTTGGCTCTTCCGGTTCCGTGTACGGCGCGGTAGCCGAAGAGGCGCTGCCGATCCGGGAAACGATACCCGTTGCACCGTTCGATATGTATTCCATCAGCAAGGTCGCGGAAGAGCAGGTCGCGCGTATGCTTAGCCACCGCCTCGATATCGCGACAACGGTGGTCCGAATCTTCAACATCGTCGGACCTGGCCAGGATGAGCGGCATTTTTGTGGCGCGGTTGCGGCGGCGATTGTCAATATCGAAACGGGCCGGCAGCCGCCCGTGCTATCTGTCGGACCGCTCACCACAACGCGCGACTTCATCGATGTTCGCGACGTAGCGAATGGACTGATCGTGGCTGCCTTGCATGGTGAAGGCGGGGAAACCTTTAACCTGGCTTCCGGGCGTGAGGCGGGCATGCAGCAGGTCTTCGATGAGATGCTGGCGCTGGCACGCATCCCGGGTGACCTGCAGATCGAGCGTAAACCGGGCCGCAAAGCAGACATGCTGCGGAATGTGGCGGCGATTGATCGCATCGCCACACATGGGTTCAAGCCCTGCTTCGGCCTGCGTCAGAGTCTCGCGGACGTCCTCGAGTATTACCGGAGGCTTGACCATGGCGCCGGCTGAGTGCGGTTCGAAGAGCGGCGCAGCCATTGGCATCGACGTCGGCGGCAGCAAGGTGCTCGTTCACGTTGTGGATGTGCATGGCCGTTTGATCCGCGAGGATCGGCGGTCATCGGTTCGCACCACCGGACCTGCCGATCTCCTGGCGCTGATCGAAGACGCCGTCGATCGGGCACGTGCCGTCACCCCGATTGCGGCCCTCGGAATCGGCTTCCCCGGCCTCACCAATGTCGACCGCGGAGTGGTGCTTTCGTCGGTGATCCTCGACGGCTGGCGGGATGTGCCGCTGGCCAGCCTCCTGGCCGAAAGACTCGGGATTCCTTGCGCCGTGGACAACGACGTCAACAACGCGGCGCGCGCCGAACTTGCGCGACGCGGAGACAACGGCCGCGACATGCTCTTCATTACCGTCGGCAGCGGCGTCGGTGGTGCGCTGGTTCTCTCCGGAAAGTTATGGACGGGCGCCAGCGGGCTGGCGGGCGAGATCGGCCACATCGCCGTCGATACGGACGGGCCCCGCTGTTTGTGCGGCCGCATCGGCTGCGCCGGACCTCGCGCCTCCGGGCTTGCCATCGCTGAGCGGCTGGCCAGCGCCGGCAGCGCCGACTCCTGGTCGGTCGTTGCCGAGAGCACGGTGTTGCTCGGCAGGGCGATCGCGAGCGCGCTCAATCTGCTCAATCTGCCCCTCGTTGTTGTGGGCGGCGGCGTGGCCGGTCTGGGCGACAAGTATCTCGCCCTGATCGAACGGACTGTACGTGCCGAGGCCTTTCCGGAAATTGCGGCGGCCTGCCGGATTGAACCGGCGCGCGCCGGGTATGAAGCGGGGGCTGCGGGCGCCGCGTTGCTGGCACGAGAGCGATTGAGGCTGGCGGGTTGAACAGCGGCGCGATTGCCATCGTAGGTGGCGGCGTGTTCGTCGCGAAATTGTGCCAGGCGCTCGCGGCCCACTCCGCGTTCGTGCCTGGCGAAATCCGCCTGATCGCGCGCCGCTACGACCGCCTTTCGGTGATCGCGGCCGAGTGCCAGCGGATCGTTGATCGGATCGCCCCGGGCTGGAAAGTACGGGCGGTGCCGTCCCTCGCGGATGGGTGCGCGGGCGCAGCCGCTATCATTCTCCTTCTGCG
Organism: Bryobacteraceae bacterium; assembly: GCA_035552355.1. Taxonomy (GTDB): domain Bacteria; phylum Acidobacteriota; class Terriglobia; order Bryobacterales; family Bryobacteraceae; genus BOG-234. The sequence goes on from DASZLP010000172.1 coordinate 8,581, forward strand.
CCAGGGCGGACTTCGCGCGCGCGCGCTGGACGAGTCCTTTCCTCGCGCGTTCGGCCTCACCGGCGATGAGGGGCTCGGTCCTGGTGGCATGGCCAATGCACTGCGAACAATCCCGGCATTGCAGACAATCGCCGAAGCCATCGCGCGCACCGCCCCCGAAGCCTGGATCTTGAATATGGTGGCGCCCCTGGGCGTGACCACGCGATGCCTGCTCGACTTCGGTCTGCGCGCGATCGGCGTTTGCGAACTTCCGGCCGTCACAGAAACGCGTCTGAGGGCCGCCTGCCGGCTTCCGCCCACCGCACTTCACTACGCGGGATTTAACCACTGGGGATGGTTCTGGACCGACAGCAACAGCAGCGCCGAGTTGGCGCGCGCCAGTGTCGAAGCAGGGCTTGCGGATCCGGAAACCGTTGCAGTGTTCGGCGCCATTCCGCTTCGCTATTACTACGAAGCGTTTTTGCCCGGCAAGGCAGAGGCATTGGGCTTCCGCCGGTCACCGACACGCGCCAGCGATCTCATTGCAATCTCTGAACGCATCTTCGAGGCATTCGTGGTTCGAACCGGCGACGCGCTCTCGCTGTTTGGAGAACGCCCAACGCCCTGGTTCGATGACGCGTTGATCCCCATCCTTGCCGCGCTGACCGCTGGCGGCGCCTATACCGGATTCGTCAACGCGCGCAACAGATGCTGCTTGCCCATGGTCCCGCCGGACGCGGTCATCGAGTTGCGCGTGCGGCTCTCGGGAAACGTGCTTGAGAAATGTGAGATCGGAACACCTCCGCAAGGAGTAGCGGCCTTTCTCGCAGATGTAGGGCGCAGCGAGGAATTCGTCTATCGCGCCGCCACTGCCGACAAAGCAAGTCTGCAAACACGAGCGATCGCTTCGGCGCTCGAAGCGCTGCCGCTACCGCCGCTCCGCGGAAAGCTTCAGGACCTCGTGAATGAAATCACCCGTGCCGGATCTGTGAATTGGGATTGAATAATCCGGGCATACTTTCGCCAGTAAGACGGAATGGGTGGAATCTCTCGATAGCTCGTTGACTGGAGCGATGACGGAAGTGTAACCTCGCGACAGAAGATGTTGGCGGCGGGTACCGCGGGCATTGTCCGTATGGAAAAGACAGGCGCCTCGACAACGCTTAGCTTTGAGACCGAACGGCGCACGCGCACGGACTACATCGTCACCTCGGCGCTGCTCGCAGAGTCAACAGTAGCAGAATGGCAACGGCGGGAAACCGCGATCGTCTACGATTCCTGCCTGCAGCAACACCACCCGCGCCTGCTTGCGGATTTTCACCGAAGACTGGCGCCACGGGGGAGTCTGGCCGTCACAGGCGGCGAAGGACTGAAAGACATCAGCGCCGCGATCCGGATCCTGAGCTTCCTCTCAGAGATCGGACTCCCGAAGCACGGCCTCCTGATCGCGGTCGGCGGCGGAACTGTGTGCGACGTCGTCAGCATGTGCGCGACACTATTTCGTCGCGGCGTGTCCCTGGCGCTCGTGCCGACGACTTTATTGGCGCAGATCGATGCCGCGGTTGGCGGCAAGAACGGCGTCAATTTCGATGGGACCAAGAACCTTGTCGGCCATTTCTACCATCCTGAGACCGTGGTCTGCGACACCACCTTTATCCGGACCCTCGCAGAGCGCGAATTCGTCGGGGGGCTGGCCGAGGCAATCAAGGTTCTGGCTGTTTCCGACGCGCGGCGCTTTCATCGCAGCTTCAGCAATCGCGACCTCGTCCCCGGCGCATTTCCTGCGGAGGCATTGTCAACGCTGGTAGCCGATGCGGTCGCGATGAAGCTCTCGCTTCTCAGCGAAGACCCGTTTGAGTTGTCTTCGCGACGCCTGCTGAACTACGGCCACGCTTTCGCTCACAATTTCGAAGAAGAGTCGGACTTCGATCTTTCCCACGGTGAAGCAGTCCTGATCGGCATGACCATCGAAAACGCCATTGCGAAGGAACTGAATCTGGCGGGTTCCGAAATCGATGATCTTCAGGCGGTGATCACTGGCTTGTTTACTGAACCATGCCGGCGCTATTGGATCGACCGCAGCGAGTTGCCGCCGCTGTTGACCGGGCTTAGGTTGGCCCGCCGCAATTACCTTAATCTCGTCTGCCTCCGGAGCATCGCTGACGCTGAGATTATCGACGATGTCGATACGAGCGTTATGCTTGCCGCGTGGGATCGGTCGCGCCGAATCCTGATGGGCGCTCCGACCGAGCGATCCGGGACCGCGCGGTCCGCACAAGCCGTGTCGACCTCAGCCTCGGCGGCGCCATTGGTGTAAACCTGAAGGTCGAAGCAGAGCAGGCCGAGGCAGAGCAGGAAATATGCGCGCGCTTTTTGTTTGCGGCTTTCACCCGGCCCACGACGCTGTGTCCTCTGGGTCAAGGATAGTCGCCCGCGAAATGGACGCGCTGATCGCCGAAGGGTGGGAGATCGTGACGGTCTCCTTCGAGAACGAACTGGACCGGCGTCATTACAAGGATGGCTATGTGGCGCCGACGACGCCGGGGAGCCGACTTTTTCGGCTTACTCGCACGTTGCGGGTGCTCGCCGGTCTACGGCACCCTATCCTGCCGTTTGTGGCCTCGGGCCGCGCGTTCGTTGGCCGCTCGTACGTAAAAAGATTGTTGAGGCAAACTCATTTCGACCGAATCGCGGTTGTGTTTGTCCAGGCGGCGGATGTCATTCCAAGGGATCGATGGCCGGAGGCCACGCTCGTTTCGCACGACGTATTGACCCAGCGTTTTCAGCGGGAACACGAGCATTCCCGAGGCTGGCGAAGAGTCTTAACTCAGTTCGAAATGTTCCGGGTGAAGCGGTGGGAAACAAGGGTGCTGCGCCGTTTTGGCAGCGTTCAGGTTCTCAGCGACAAAGACAGCAAACTCGTGCAATCGCTCACAGGCAGCAGGGATGTCCTTGTCCGGTATCCAGAGGTCCCACGATATATCGACCCTCGCGAGAGAACGCCGGACCAGATCGATCCCTCGATAATGCTCTTCTGGGGGCACATCGGACGCAAGGAAAACACGGACGCAGTCCACTTCTTTGTTCGCAGAATAATGCCCGCTATTCTGGCGAAACGTCCCGATGCCCGCCTCGTGGTCGCGGGAATCGATCCCCCCGAAAGCATACGTGCTCTGGCCTCCAGTGCCGTTGTTGTCACGGGCTATGTCGAGCATCCCGCTGCTCTCTTTCGTTCGGCGGCGGTGGGAGTTGTGCCATTACGGCTGGGATCCGGGCTGAAAATCAAGACCCTCGAAATGATTGCCTGCGGTCTGCCTGTCGTGGCGACTTCAGTCGGGGCGGAAGGTGTTATGCCGCATGATCTGCTCACAACTGTTGATCAGGAGGACACCTTCGCCTACGCCGTAGTAGATCAACTTGAACGCGCGTGCCTTACAAACGCCTCATAGTTTCAACCGTTCATGACAATAGCAAGTTGATGGCAATAGCAAAGGGAATCGCGGCAAACCAACGCTTGTGCGCGGTTCAGGGTTGGGTTCAGAATCGGGTTCAAAAAGCGCCTGACAGGCCGAAATGCCCAAAAAGCCGCAGCGTGGCCCGCCTACAGGGTCAATAACATACAAGGGAAGTTGGAAATTACGAATCTGCCGCTCTACCAACTGAGCCAAGGTGGCTTATGCTTTTTGATTGGAAGTAGTTGCAACCAATGTAAGCAATTTTATCGATCAGCCGCTCACCAGGTCCTTCTTAGGCATAACTAACTGAAATAAAACATTTAAAGGCATTCAGAATCTGAAATATTTTGGACGCAACTTTAAGGCATTTGCTTTCAGTGACTTGAACATGCCCGCTGAGGCTGGCTCGCCGATCAGGACGGGGAGCATTCCGACTGACAATGCTCTGGCGTGGGGTTGATCTCGACGAATGTGGGTTCAATTCGTCTTGTCGACCATCCCTTGGTGGAGCCCGGAGTCCCAGACGCTCCAACGCGGCGCGCAGTATGCTTTAGCCGATGGTTGACAACGACGGCAAGTTCACTATTACATGGGAAAATAGAAAAGAGGCTGCATGGCAACCGAGATGAATGTATTGCTCTCAGATGAACTTCTCCGCGAAGTGCAAGAGACGGCGCGCGCGCAAAACAAGCAGCCGGCCGAAGTGGTCACGGAAGCCGTCAGCAAGTACGTCAAGGACCGGAAATGGGCGCGGTTCGTCGAGCGCAATGAGCAACGCGCCCGCGAGTTGGGCATCACGGAACAGGACATCCCCCGTCTGATTGCCGAAACCCGTCTTGAAAACAAGCAGCGTGGCCGGGAGTGATCCGGGTAACTGCCGATAGCAACATCTTCATCTCGGCCCTCAACTATCCGGGCGGCAAACCCTCGCGATTGCTCGAACTTGCGAGGGATTGAGAGATCAATCTCACGATATCCGAGGCGATTCTGGATGAGATCGCGGACGTGCTGGGGCGCAGGTTCAAATTCACGGCCGACGAAATTGCCGAAGCGCGGTCCTTCATTACGGATATCGCGCGCACGGCGAAACCTGCGGTGCAGTTATATGTCATCGAGGAAGACCCGGACGACAATCGCATCCTGGAATGCGCGGTTGCTGCTGGATCGGATTACATCGTTTCCGGCGAAAACGATCTACTGCGCCTGGGCAGTTACGACAGCATCAGGATTCTGAACGTCTTCGATTTCCTCGACGCGGTGCAGGCGCAGGGCCGGGAGGGGTAGAGATCGTTTCCCGTAATTACCTGGCTTACTATCACGACGACCGTACTCACAAATCATTGGGCAAGCAAACGCCGGACAGGCGGCACCGCGTCCGGCGCCAAGCGGAAGAAATCAATATCCGGCGCTTTTTTTTGCTGTTGGACAAGCGGGTACGTGAAAGTTCTCCCACGTGAGCGCTCCTTGCGGGATGGGCGGGTTCCGGCGAAAATAAATCGGCAGGCGGCAGCGGCACCGCGCAGGCTCAGCCAAAGTTGATTCGTTGAGCCCGGCGGCCCTGGATTCATTACTTGAACAAATCGGGTCGCAACCGGGCGGTCTTAGCCGCAGCCGCCTGCCTGCGCCACTTACGTATTTCCGCGTGGTTTCCGCCCATCAGCACTCCCGGTGGTTTCCAGCCGCGGAAGTCGGCCGGACGCGTCCATTGCGGGCAGTCCAGAATGCCTTCCTCGCCGAAGGATTCGTTCATAGTCGAGTCCGAGTTTCCCACCACACCCGGCAACAGGCGGGCTACTGCATCGACGACGATGGCCGCTGCCAGTTCGCCGCCGCTCAGCACATAATCGCCAACCGACAACTCTTCATCGGCCAGATGCTCGGCTACGCGCTCGTCGACACCTTCATAGCGTCCGCAAATCAGCAACAGCTCTTCACATGCGGCGAAGTCCCGGGCGACTGACTGTGTGAACCGCCGGCCTTGCGCCGAGAGCAATACGACCTTGTGCCCGGGTCCTCGTGAGGGCCAGATGGATTCCACCGCATCGAAGATCGGCTCCGGCTTCAACACCATGCCTTCGCCGCCGCCGAACGGCCGATCGTCCACCGTGCGATGGAGGTCGTGAGTCCAGTTGCGCAGGTCGTGGAGATGCAGTTCGAGCGCGCCGGATAAGGCCGCTCGGGCGACCACACCGTATTTGAATGGTCCGCCGAAGAAGTCAGGAAAGATTGTCAGGAGGTGGAATTTCACGAACGTTCCGGCCGCGACCCGGGTTCTTCAAGCCCTTCCGGCAGATCAACGAGAATGCGCTTCTCGTCGGGCCGGATATCCACGCAAATCGCTTTCACAAATGGAATGAGGACACGCCCGCCGTCAATCTCGAGCAGCGCAGGCCCGCCGTATTCCTCGAAGTTCGTCACACATCCCACGATCCGCCCCGAGACGCGCTCGCGCACTTCGCAACCGATCAGATCGGAGTGGAAGTATTCGCCGGCTTCGAGCTCAACGCGCTCGGTGCGGGGCACCTGCACCTCGGCGCCGCGTAGTTTATCCGCATCGGAAATGGAGTCGATGCCGCGAAATTTGAAAATCAGCGTGCCGGCGTGTTGCCAGACTTCTTCCACCCGATAATCGCCGGCAGGAATCTCATCGCCAGCCAAACGCACGTCCTTCAGGCGGGCAAATCGTTCAGGCCTGCTCGAAAGAGATTCAGCCGTCATCTCCCCGCGATTCCCGCGGGGACGGCCCAGCACGGCCACCGAAACCCAGTCCGTTTCGGGACTATTCAAGAATTTCCAGCGTAAAGCGGCGGTTCAGTTTCATGCCCGCGGCGCCCAGGATGGTGCGGATCGAACGCGCGGTCCTGCCCTGCTTGCCGATCACTTTACCCAGATCGCTCGGAGCAACTTTCAATTCGAGCACCGTCGTCTGCTCGCCCTCGATCACGTGGATCGAGACCTCATCCGGGACGTCGACCAGAGCCTTCGCAATATCTTCGATCAACTGTTTCATCGACTCTCCCTAAACAGCTCGCCGGCGCCCGATGCGCGCGGACTCGGACCTATACCGCGGCCGGAGCGGGATTATTCTTCAACAGACGGCCAACCGTGTCGGACAGTTGCGCCCCGTTCTTCGTCCAATAGCTGATCCGCTCGTGATTGAGCTTCACCTCCGCCGGATTCTTCAGCGGATTGTACTGTCCGACCACTTCCAGATTGCGGCTGTCGCGCGCGCGTTCCTTCTCAATCACCACAACACGGTAAAACGGCTTTTTCTTAGCGCCGAAACGCGCCAGTCTGATCATCAGCATTCGATTCCACTTTCCTCAAAAATCGGGGTGCTTAAAACCCCGGTGCCTAAAATCCCGGCAAACCAAGCTTGCCCAGGCCACCCATCTTCCCCAGCCTCTTGCCGAGGAAGCCCATATTGCCGGACAGGCTCTTCATCATCTTCCGCGCCTGCCCGTACTGCTTGAGCAGGTTGTTCACTTCATTCACCGACGTGCCGCTGCCGCGCGCAATGCGCCGCCGGCGGCTGCCGTTGATAATCATATGATTATCGCGCTCCCGCGGCGTCATCGAGTCGATGATGGCCACGATGCGTGTGAGTTCCTTCTCATCCGGCTGCATATTCTGCAGCTCTTTCATCATGCCAACCTTCGGCATCATTTTCAGGATGGAGTCGAGCGAGCCCAGCTTGCGCAGAGATTTCAACTGATCGCGAAAGTCCTCGAGGGTGAACTCGTTTTCGATCAGCTTGCGCTGCATCTCCTCCTGTTCCTTCATGTTGAAGGCTTCCTGCGCCTTCTCGACGAAGCTGACGATGTCACCCATGCCGAGAATTCGCGAGGCCGCGCGGTCGGGATGGAAAGCCTCGAACGCGTCCGATTTCTCACCGATGCCGACAAACTTCAGCGGCTGGCCGGTCACGCTGCGAATGGATAATGCAGCACCGCCGCGCGCGTCGCCATCCATCTTGGTGAGAATGACGCCGGTGATACCAAGCTGCTTGTGGAACTCGTCGGCCGACTTCACCGCGTCCTGCCCGGTCATGGCGTCGGCCACGAACAGGATCTCGACCGGATTCAGGAGCGATTTCAGTTCCTTGAGCTCCGTCATCAATTGATCGTCGATGTGCAGGCGGCCGGCGGTATCGACGAGGAGCACATCCCGGCCATTGTTCATCGCCTCGCGCCGGGCGGATCGCGCGAGATCGACAGGCGCGGATTCTTCCGGCGCGCCGGCGTAAATCGGAAGCTTGATGTCGCGCGCCACAATAGCCAGCTGTTCGCGCGCCGCGGGACGGTAGACGTCAACCGAAACCATCTGTGGACGATGGCCGTTCTTCGCGAGCCATCGCGCCAGCTTGCCGGTGGAGGTGGTTTTACCCGAACCCTGCAGGCCGACGATCAGGAACACGCTGGGCGGCTCGTTGGCGAAGCGCAGCTTCGACTCGTGGCTGCCGAGAACTTTGATCAGCTCCTCATTGATAATGCCGATGATCTGTTGCGAGGGAGAGAGCGAGTTGAGAACTTCCTGGCCCATCGCGCGGACTTTGACGCTTTCGATCAACTGTTTGACGACCTTGAAATTGACGTCGGCCTCGAGCAGCGCCACGCGCACTTCGCGCAGGGCCGATTCCATGTTTTCGGCAGTGAGGCGTCCTTCACCCCGCAGGTTCTTGAAGACACGCTGCAGTTTGTCGGACAGATTATCGAACATCGTTAGTAAGGTGGATGGAGTTACGGCAGTCAACGGCGCCGCGATTTGGGCAACTCTCATTTATTGTACAGGATGGGTGCCGAAGCCGTAAAATCCTGTGTGATCAATGGCGTAGCTACTGCTGGCAAAGAACCGCCACGAAAGACGATGGCCTGCGCTGCAGGATCTTTTTCTGGACCATCAGACCAGGCGCGCCTGCGACGTCGACCCGATGCGAGCCTTGCGGTATGAATGAGTTACGCCGGAATCAGCGCGCGTATCGTCTCAATCGAATCCGCCTCATCCGCCTTCTTGTCGTGCCGCCATCGGGCCATGCGCGGGAACCGCACGGCGATTCCGGACCGATGCCGCGTGCTCTTCTGAATCCCCTCGAACGCGAGTTCGAACACCAGCTCCGGCCTGACCTTCCGCACCGGCCCGAATCGCTCGATCGTATTCTTTCGGATCCACGCATCCACCTCCGCGATCTCTTCGTTCGTCAGCCCGGAGTAAGCCTTCGCGAACGGCACCAGCTCGCCGGCGTCCCAGACGCCGAACGTGTAGTCCGTCAGCAGACTCGCGCGCTTGCCATTCCCCGGCTGCGCATAAATCAGAACGCAGTCGATCGACCACGGCTCGATCTTCCATTTCCACCAGTCGCCGCGCCGGCGCCCTGTCCGATAGGGCGACCCGCGCCGCTTTAACATGAATCCTTCGACACGGCGCTCGCGAGAGTGTCTGCGCAATTCGGCCAGGTCCTCCCACGTGGAAAACGGAACCGCGGCCGATAACACGAGTGCACCACGCGTGACGCCCGCCAGCCTCTCGCGCCGCCGCTCGATCGGCCACTCGCGAATATCCTCGCCGCCCCATTCGAGTAGGTCGTAAGCCAGCAGTACCACGGGCACGTCTGCCAGAATCTTCGCGCCCAGGACTTTTCTGCCGATCCGTCTCTGCATTTGCGCGAAGGGGAGCGGCAAGCCGTCTTTCCAGGGCAGGATCTCGCCGTCGATCGCGATGCCGGCCGGCAGCAGCGCGCCCGCGTGCACAAGTTCCGGGAAGCGGTCCGTGACCAGTTCCTCACCACGCGACCACACAAACGTCTGCCCTCGCCGGCGGATCATCTGTGAGCGGATGCCATCCCACTTCCACTCTGCAATCCACTCCGCCGGATCGCCCAACTGCGCAGGATCGCCTTCGAGCGGATACGCCAGAAAGAACGGATACGGCCTGCTCACGTCCGTATCTCCGGTTTCTTTCGCCACAAGCTGCGCGTAGAAAGCTGCGTCTGGAATCCAATCGCCCATCAGCCGGTGCGACACGACTTCCGTTTTTAAACCCGTGAATTCTGCCAGACCGCGCACCACCAGGTTCTGCGAGACCCCTACGCGGAATTCGCCGGTGATCAGCTTGTTCCAGACGAAGCGCTGCTGCTCGTCCATTTCGAGCCACGCGAAGACGAGCGATTCACGGCGCTGTTCGTCGCTCCACTCGCGCAAAGGCAGCAGACGCTCTTCCACCCAGTAGCGCAGCGGCTTGTCTGTACTCGCCGACGGAGCGGGCAGCAGCAGCGCAATCGTCTCGGCGAGATCGCCGACCGCTGAATAACATTCGCCGAAAATCCACTCCGGGACGCCGGCCTCGGCGATCGCCCACTCCACCAGCTTCCGCACTTCGATCAGCCGCTTGACGCGGCGTCCGATGAGAAAGTGGATCGCCCAGACCGCATCCTCCGGCACCGCCGCGCGGAAGTAGTCAGCCAGCGCCTCCACCTTCTCGTTCGTTTTCGTGGTCTCGTCGAGCGCGGCGTAGAGACGCGCGAACGCTCTCACGCGCCGTCCTCGGATGCGTCTTCGATTTCGTTTCGCTCGCCCTCGAACGGCGTATCGAGCGCCGCCGCTTCGAGTCCGCTTTCGGTCAGCCATCGAACCATGGGAGCACGATAGCCGTGCGTCACCAGAACACGCTGCGCGCCGCTCTCGGTGATGGCCTCTTGCAGACCGGACCAGTCCGCGTGATCCGACAGCACGAATCCGCGATCGATCGATTTGTGCCGCCGCGTGCCGCGGATGCGCATCCATCCCGATGCGAACGCGGTCGACACGGCTCCGAAGCGCTTCATCCATGGAGAGCCCTGTGCCGAAGGAGGCGCGACGACGAGCGCCCCCGACCAGTCGAATCCTTTCGGCTGATCTCCTGGCCACCGTGTCGGTGGCAGCGCGACGCCGCTTTCCCGATAAACACGATTCATCCGCTCGACCGCGCCGTGGCAGAACATCGGCTCGTCTCCACTCAGTCCAGCGAGCAGCCGCTGCGCTTTGCCAAGCGGATACGCGAACAGCACACTGCACTTGCCGCGCTCGCGATTGGCGCGCCACCAGCTCGTGACATCCGCAAGCACGCGGTCCTGATCGGGCCACCGGAAAATCGGAAGCCCATAGGTCGACTCGGTGACAAACGTGTGGCATGGAACCGGCTCGAAGGGCGTACAGGTCGGATCGGGAGCGAGCTTATAGTCGCCGGAAACCACGCAGACTTCGCCCCGATACTCGATGCGAATCTGCGCCGAGCCGAGCACATGTCCCGCCGGATGGAAGGAAATCCCGACCTCGCCGATCCGCCGCCGCTCGCTGTAAACCGCTGTCTCGAAAACCCCTTCGACGCCGAATCGCTGACGCATTATGGCGGCTGTCAAGGGTGTCGAGAGGTAAGCTTCAGACCCCACGCGGGCATGGTCGGAATGCCCGTGGGTGATCAGCGCGCGGGGGACTGGTAGCCATGGGTCGATGTGAAAACCTCCTGCTTCGCACCAAAGGCCCCGTTCTTCGACGCGCAGCAGGGTCATTTCGGTTTCAGTATAGTGGCCACTTTTACATCGCCGTTACACAACCATTATTCGAACGTGCTAGAGTGAACTACCAAAAGCGCCCCGGCGAGGGCCGTTGCGCAATAAACAAAGCGAGGGCGGGATGCGCGTGCGCTCCATTGTTTTACTGGGTTTTCTGGTCGGTGTTGGGGCAGGGAACGGGCTCTTCGCCAACGAAATCGTCGACCGCGCTCACAAGTTCGAAGACGCCGGCGATTCCGCCGCCGCCAAAGACGTCTACGCGAAAGCTCTGCGCTCCAGGCCGAACGATCCCGAAGTCCTGGCCGGTTACGCGCAGGTATTGGAACGCTATAAAGATCCCAGCGCGCGCGACGCGTGGCGTAAGAGTGCCGCCGCCTGGCAGGCAGCTAACCGGCCGCAGGATGCCGCCCGCTCCACCCGCCGCGCCGTCTTTCTGGACCTGATCGCCGGCGACCGCGCCGCCGCCCAAACCGACCTCGCGGCCTACAGGAGCTCCGGCGGAAACGATCTTGAACTGCCCGCATCGGCCGCCGGCCCGCAGAAGCAGGAATCTGTTTCGATTCCCGGACCGATGCGGTCCTTCGCTCGCATGGCCGCTCTGCCGCCGGACATTCAGCCTGACGATGTTCTGCTGGCGCTCGCCCGCAACGTCGTGACCAACGGCTATCAGGCCTCGCACGCCAACGACGAGCTCGAAGAGACGGAATACCTGAAGCTCGTCCAACGGTATCTCTCGCAGGCCCGCGAGCTCGACAAGCTGGCCACCGCCGACAAGGTCATCCGCATCGCCAACTGCGATTCGACGCAGACCAACGATCTGCTGCGCACTCTCGGTTATCGCATGCGCGGTGGCTGCGGCAGCGAAGTCATTCTCGAAACCGTCAACGCCTCGCGCGCTTTCATCACCACCGATTCCGGATTTCCCCTCGCCGAGCTCGAAGCGGCGCTCCGCACCGACAAACCGTTCTCGTATGACTATCACCCCGCGCGCGCGACTCTTCTGTATACGCCCGATTATTGGCTGAGCGCTCGCGAGAAAGGGCAGGGCGATTTCATCGACTCATTCCTGTCGGACCCCGGGCTGTGCCGCTTCTACCTCGGCATGGCCAAGCTCGACCCCGAGACGGCACGGACGCTCAAGGACGCTAATCTTCCCGCCCGCCTGCGTTCATTCGCGGGCGTGCTCGATTTCTTTGGCGGCAACTTCGAAATTCGGCAGGGCAAGGCGGTCGTTCCTGGCGGCGCCAAATCGGCGGCCGCGTGGAGCGAACTGGCCGGCGCACCCACCGATAAGGGCGCCGAGTTCTTCGAAAAGCTGATGGTCAAAGATGACGGATGGCTGGCCAGCCTGTACGATTCGCTTGCCCGCATCCACGGCCCGATGCAGGATTACCTGACCGAGCCCGCGCGCATGAAGCGTCTGTATGCGGCGATCCGCGGCCGCGTGACGACGCCTGGCCCCGCCCGTCCGGTCTTCCGCGCCAACGCGGAGATGATGCTTCTGACCACACGCATCCACGTCGACGCGAACGGCCGAGTGCATGTCCCCGGCGAACTCGAAGTCTGGAAGGAGCTTTTCCAGAAAAACCCGCACGGTAAGTACGACGCGAAACTCAGCAAGTCGGCCGCAAGCTGGAAGGATCCTGACGATGTGGTCGAAGCTCTCTTCGCGCTCTGCCGCAAGCCGGTGGATAACGAGCCGCTGAAGATTTTCATGGCGCTGAGCGATCTCGACCGTAACCGCGCGCAGCCGCTCAAACCGGAAACCGTGCAGCGCCTGATCCGAGGCTGGAATGTCTACGGCGCCCAGTACACCATCTTCAACGACGACCCGAATCTGACCGACAAGACGATCCTCGCCTGGCTCGACAACGCCGAGGCGCTCGACCACATCCACGACGCGCTGTTCCGCCAGGATGCCATCGGAATGATGCAGGCCCTTACCGGCATTTGGGAGATTTTCAGCCGGCAGGGAAGCATCCCGGAGGATAAAGCGGACGAAGCGCTGTTGACGGTCGTAACGCCTTTTGCCGGCCTTAAGAGCTCGCGCGATCTTTTCGACGCCGGGCGCTCCGGTGTGACCGCGCTCCTCAAAGCCACGGGCGCGGCGGGGCAACGCTCGGGACAAGGCTCTGTGCAGGATCGCATGCTCGGCCTTCTCGCCGGCGGCCCGAAGCTCGATGAGTCCGATGCGCGCGCCGAGCTCGTCCAGCAGGAACAACGTATTTTCGAAGCCCAGAAGCTGCTTCCGCTGGATCTCCTGTTCGATCTTGCCGACAATCTCCAGGCGGTCTCGAAGGGCGAGAAACTGAATGCCCAGCTTTCGTCGAGACTCGCCGCGCGCGTGGCCGACATTCAGCTTCCGCGCAACGCCATGACCGGCGTCGAGAAGAACGCGATGGCGTTCGGCTATTACGTCGACAAACACGTCGACGACGAGCGGAAAGTCAACTTCCGCGCCATCATCGATAAGGCCGCCAAAGATCCCGAGAAGCTGAAGGATATTCGGGGCCAGCTCGCGCCCACCCTGCGCGACACTCTCGTCGGCTACAACTACGCGCACTACGCCCCGCCGGGCGCGCAGATCCTGCTCACCAATCCGCTGTTCGTGCGCGGGCACGACTTCCTCGGCATGGCTGGCGCGAACCATAGCTGGCGGACTACCGAAATGTATGGCAGCGGCTGGCCCGCGAATGCCGGGGGCCGGCTGGTGGGCTCGCTCGCGGGACTTCCCTATGCGCTTGCCGAATCGGAGCAGAACTTCCTCGTCCCGACACAGACGCAGGCGCTGATCTGGGGCGACCTCGTTCCCCAGATGATGCTCACCGCCCGCACCACCCGGTTCTGGACGGTCACGCCCGCCCAGATGCACTGGGTCGGAATGCATATGCGCTACGCGGAGGATCTGCTCGCCGACGCCGCGCTCGAGCCCGCGCAGCGCGATCAGGTCTCGGCCGCGGTTTATCGCGTCGCCAATCCCGCCCGCGCTTCCCAGGTGATGTCGTCGATTGCGCGGGGCAACGTGCGGGAAGCCCTCGATGCGTTGACGCCGTCCGAAATGTACTCTGTCGCCGACCAGATCGCACGGTCCAAAAACTCCTCGACCGAGCCGGAGCTGTCGGAGATCCTGCATCTGCAGTCGGTGGCGCCCGACCAGGTGAGCGAGGCGGCCATCTCGCACGCGTGGGGCACTCCGAAACCG
>DASZLP010000173.1:0-33684 GCA_035552355.1 Bryobacteraceae bacterium
GGTTCAGAAAGCGAAGGAACTCCTGATGCCGATGCCGCGGCTGGCATTCGCCGGTCACGTTCCCTCCAGAACATTCAGAGCAGCAAACAGTGTGGTCGTGCTGTGGCGCTTGTAATCATGTGTCTGCCGTTCCGGCAGGCCAGGTCGCAGCGGAAGAATCGGCTGTGTGGGTCCAGCGCCTGAATCGGACTCTTCTCATCCACGCTGGGCACAATCGCCTTATCCGGCGGATTCATGTAAAGCCCAACGATGCCGCGCGCCTTCGGAGCAAAATCGGGATCGTTGCTGACTTGAAGGATTCGACCCGGTGCGGCTGCAGCTTGTGTTTCTTCCAGATCCGGAGCAGCGTCGCCGGACTCACCTTCTGTCTGGAGGCCATCGCCCCACGCTCCAGTGTGTCGCGTCTTTGGGCACGGTCTTGATAGTGGCTTCCACGATAGTGGCTTCTTTATCCTCAGAGATCCGCCGGGGACGGCCGCTACGTGGCCGGTCCGCAAACAGCCCAGCCAGATCATCCGTCTCGTACCGCTTCCGCCACAACGACACGGTCGTCATCGTGGTCGACAGCTCACGCGCCAGCAGATGATTCGCACGGCCTTCCGCTGCCCCCAGAACGATGTTGACCCGCCGAAGAATCCCACGTGGAATTTAGTTTAGAAAAGTCGTTGATTAAAATAGTGCGATTTTCGTCTTGTCGGAAGAATTTGTGGGTGATGGCGTGGTTCTTCCTCAACGATATGCTTCGCGGCGATGAAGAACGCGGAGAATCCGGATGATTTTCTCAGTGCGGTGGAAGCGCACGCGCCAGTCGCCCACAAGCAGGCGATACTCCGGCGGCTCGCTCCCTTGCAGCCGTTTGATATTGCCCGAGCCCGTTTCGGCGAATCGCTCCACGCCAGTCTGAATACGCCGGGCGGCCGTCTTATCGAGCGCCGACATATCGTCCAGAGCCGTTTCCGTCTATTCAACCGATGGCGCGGCCTCTTCGGGTTGCGCAGACTTCTCGCTCATTTCAGGCCGAGCCGGTGCATGGCCTCGTCATGTGGAATTCCCTGGCCGCCATGCTCTTTCAGCCGGGCGCGCGCTTCCGCAACGGCGTTCTCTTCTTCTTCGCCGATTTCCTCGTCTTCCAGCGGCGCGCCGCGTAATGCATTCGCGACGGGGTCGACAATCGTTTCAAGGAACTGCACGAGCCGGGAGAGCTGCGTTTCCGGTAACTGGCCAATCAGTTCGTGCGCATGCTGGCGTGTGCTCATCGCGGATCTCCCGCGGATTCCCGCGGCGAGAAGAGGCACCCGTACGCCGTGACTGTGTTGTGCGGAACCAGGTTCTCAATCACTGAAGGAATGATGTTCTTCTCTCTCGGATCGGTCCGGCTGGCGGCGTCAAACTGGAGCCGCGCCTCGTCATCCGGACCGCGTTCATCCTTCCCGAAAAGCAGCATATCCGCACTGACCGCCACGGCAGGATTGCGGATAGCGTTCAGCATGGACTCTGACCGGCTACTTTCATTGCGGCGGATCTGCGAGATGTGCATCCGACCCATATCGGCCAACATCGGCTGGGTGAGGCCGCGATCCCTGCCCAGGGTGATGAGCCGCGCATCAAACTTCACCTGCGGCGGAATGCTCTTCTTCACAAAGACGAGGTTAGCAGGTGATGCGTTCGAGCTTGCCTCGATAACTCTCATTTGCCAGTATCCGCCTGGCCCTCGTGAGCTTGTTGGATTTTCCGGGATCGTCTTCGCGTTATCGCAATTAGCGGATGAACCGGCTCACCAAACGTTTCAGGCTGTTGGCGGGCCAATGCTACCCAAACCAACACGGTCCACACCCTCAGCAAAAAATGTCTTGCTGAAGGCAAAAGACTTATCCCGCTGACACATCTCCCACCGCTTTTCCGTCCTTCACAATAGCCACTGAGGAACAGACCTTTGCTTTCAATCTTTCAACGCGGCCCGCGCCCCGGACCCCCGAAGCAATTGCGCGCCGCCAAAACCTTCACGAGCGCAGCTTCCGCCAAAACGAAAAAATATAAAATTTCCAAACAATCGGAACCTGAGCACTCCTCTTCCGGCAGCACCCCGCCTCGCTGCCGGAAAATGAATTTTGCCGAACGAACCCAGCAACCTGCTGAAAACAATCAACCGTCTTCCGCCAGAACCCAGCAGAACCCACGCCCCTATATCGGCCTCGCCCCGGGAATCATGCCCTTTTGGGGTCTCGGTTCATTCGGCTATGGCGAAACCCACTGTCCCCGGACCCGCAAAATGATTGGCCCCGCCTCAAACACCCGGCATCTCCCGGTGCCGGAATACCGTACAATGGCCTTTTTCCCAAATCGCCCTGTAACCAGCAGCGAGGGGAGGGACGTGCATGCCTGAGACCGTAACCGGAACAACGTACGCCACGGTAACCGGCAACCAGCCCGATCCGGCGCTCTTCAACCACGACCTCGCCCCCATTCCGCTCGCGCGCCGCACCTGGAAGACTTACGACTATGCGTCCCTCTGGGTCGCCATGTCCGTCTGCATCCCCACCTACATGCTCGCGTCCGGGCTCATCGCCGGCGGCATGAACTGGTGGCAGGCCGTCGGCACCATCCTTCTCGGCAATCTCGTCGTGCTCGGACCCATGCTGCTCAACGCCCACGCCGGCACGAAATACGGCATCCCATTCCCCGTGCTCGTCCGGGCGTCCTTCGGCGTGCGCGGCGCCAATCTGCCGGCGATCCTGCGCGCGCTCGTCGCCTGCGGGTGGTTCGGCATCCAGACCTGGATCGGCGGCCAGGCCATCTCGTCGATGCTTAAGGTCGTCTGGCCCGCTTCGGCGGAGCACTCCGCGACAATTTGGGTCTGTTTTTTCGCCTTCTGGCTGCTCAACATCTTTGTCATATGGAAGGGCATCGACACCATCCGCGTGCTCGAAGGCGTTGGCGCGCCCGTCATGCTGGCCGTCGGACTTCTCCTCCTCTGGTGGATCACCCGCAAGGCCGGTGGCTTCGGCCCCGTGCTGCGCGCCCCGTCCAAATTCCACTCGAATGCCGAGTTCTTCCGCTTCTTCGTGCCCGCGCTCACCGGCATGGTCGGATTCTGGTCCACCGTCGCGCTCAACATTCCGGATTTCACGCGCTACGCCGTCAGCCAGCGCGCGCAGGCGCTCGGCCAGACACTCGGACTTCCCTCCGCCATGACCATCTACGCGTTCATCGGCGTGGCGGTGACTTCGGCATCGGCCGTCATCTTCGGCATGCCCATCTGGGACCCGGTCGCGCTCATCGGCCGCTTCAATCAACCCGTCATCGCGCTCATAGCGCTCATCGCCATCCTTGTTGCGACGCTCAATACGAACGTTGCGGCCAACGTCGTGTCGCCCTCCAATGATTTTTCGAACCTCAACCCGCGCCGCATTTCCTTCCGCATGGGCGGCATGATCACCGGCGTCATTGGCATCCTGATGATGCCGTGGAAGCTGGTCGGCGACTACGGCTCTTACATCACCGGCTGGCTCGTCGGATACTCGGGACTGCTCGGACCCGTCGCCGGCGTCATGATCGCCGACTACTTCATCGTGCGCGGCCGCGTGCTCGCGCTCAACGATCTCTACCGCCGCGGCGGCATTTACGAATACTCAGGCGGATTCAATCCGCGCGCCATCTGGAGCCTCGCCGCCGGCATCTTCGTCGCGCTCATCGGACTCGCCGTGCCGGCCGTGAACTGGCTCTACAGCTACGCCTGGTTCGTCGGCTTCTTCATCTCCGCCGCGGCCTATGTTCTGTTGATGCGTGGCGCGGGCACTCGTGCCGGCGCTTGAATCTATGCCTCCCAACCTTTCGGAACAAAATCCGCCGCTCACTCCGCACGAGGCATTCGTCGAATCGAACCGCTGCCTCTTCTGCTACGATGCGCCGTGCACGCACGCCTGCCCGACCCACATCGACATTCCGCGCTTCATCAAAAAGATTGCCACCGCCAACCTCACCGGCTCCGCCCGCACGATTCTCGACTCGAACCTGATGGGCGCGACCTGCGCGCGCGTCTGTCCCGTCGAAGAGCTCTGCGAAGGCGCCTGCGTGCTCAACTCCGGGCACAACCCGATCATGATCGGCCGGCTGCAGCGCCACGCGATGGATTATGTCTCATCGCGCCGCATTGACGTCATTAAGTCGGCGCCCCCAACCGGCCGCAAAATCGCCGTCATTGGCGCCGGACCCGCCGGACTCTCCTGCGCCGGCGAGCTTGCGCGCCGCGGCCACGACGTCACTGTTTTCGAAAAACGCGCTCTCGGCGGAGGACTTTCGACTTATGGAATAATCGTGCTCCGCGAGCCTGTCGCCGTCGCTCTGGAAGAGGTCGAGATGATTGCTCGCCTCGGAGTGAAGTTCGCAACCGGCACGGAATGCGCGCCGTCGCAGATCGCGGATTATGACGCTGTCTTCGTTGGCACGGGACTCGGGGCGTCGCCTGCCCTCGGCATCCCCGGCGAAGAAGACTTCATCACCGACGGTCTGGCATTCATCGAGCAGAGCAAGATGGACCTTCCGAACCTGCGCGTCGGCGACAATGTCGTCGTCATCGGCGCGGGCAACACCGCCATCGATTGTGCGACCGTGGCGAAGCGCTGCGGCGCCACGCGCGTCACCATGGTCTACCGGCGCACCGAGAAGGAAATGACGGCGTACCCGCACGAGTACGAGTTCGTGAAAAACGAGGGCGTCGAATTCGCCTTCCTGACACAGCCCATCGCGGCCCTCTCATCGGGCCTGGAGTGCATCCGGATGGAGCTCGGACCGCCCGACGCCAGCGGCAGGCCGGCGCCCGTCCCGATACCCGGTTCGAAGTTCCTGATCGAAGCGGACCAGATCATCAAAGCGATCGGCCAGCAGAAGACTTCAATCGCCTCGCAGTTCGGGCTCGACACAGGCCGCGGGTATATTAAGGTCGACGCCGGTTTTGAAACCAGCCGCAAAGGTGTGTACGCGGGCGGCGACTGCATCCGCGCGAAGGGTTCGGCCTCGACTGTAATGGCCGTGCAGGATGGCAAGCTCGCCGCGGCCGCGATCCACAACATGCTCGCTTCAGAGGCTGCACATGGCTGACCTGACCACCAATTTCGCCGGCGTTCGCTCACCCAACCCGTTCTGGCTGGCCTCCGCGCCGCCGGCCAATTCCGGCGCTCAGGTCCATCGCGCGTTCGAGCTGGGCTGGGGCGGAGCCGTCTGGAAAACTATCGGCGCGCCGGTGCTCAACGTGTCGAATCGTTACGGGGCCTGGCACTTCGGGTCGCAGAAAATGCTGGCCATCAACAACGTCGAGCTCATCTCCGACCGTCCGCTCGAGCTCAACCTGCGCGAGATCCGCGACGTGAAGCGCGCGTGGCCCGATCGCGCCGTCGTCGTGTCCGCCATGGTCGAGTCGAAGCCTGAGACCTGGCGCGACATCGTCCTCAAAATCGAAGATACCGGCGCGGACGCCATCGAGCTCAACTACGGGTGCCCGCACGGCATGAGCGAGCGCGGCATGGGCGCGGCCGTGGGGCAAGTCCCGGAATACTGCGAGCAGATCACCGGCTGGGTGAAGTCGGCCGCGAAGATTCCAGTGATCGTCAAGCTCACTCCCAACATCACCAACATCTGCCTCTCGGCGCGCGCCGGACTCGCGGGCGGCGCCGACGCGCTCTCTCTCATCAACACGATCAATTCGATCGTCGCCGTCGATCTCGATACCTTCGCCCTGACCCCCAACATCGGCGGCAAGGGCGGCCACGGCGGTTATGCCGGACCCGCCGTCAAACCCATCGCCCTCAACATGCTCGCCTCTCTGGGCGCGGATGAAGTGGTGGCGAAATTCGGCAAGCCCATCTCCGGCATGGGCGGAATCTCCACCTGGCAGGATGCGGCCGAGTTTCTGCTGCTCGGCGCGACGAGCCTGCAGGTCTGCACCGCCGTCATGCACTATGGCTTCCGCATCATCGAGGACCTCTGCGATGGCCTCTCGAACTGGATGGATTCGAAAGGCTTCGCCACGCTTGACGAGTTCCGCGGTAAATCCATCGCGCGCGTTTCCGATTTTAAGGACTTCGATCTCTCGTTCCGCGCCGTCGCCCGTATCGACGCGGATCGGTGCATCAAATGCAATCTCTGCTATATCGCGTGCAACGACACGGCACATCAGTGCATCGATCTGATCGGGCCAAACGGCGAAGCCGTAGCGCCGCAGTCATACCCGATCACCTCAAACGGGAAGCAAGCCGCAACGATCGCCCGTCCGCGGCCGCGCGTGCGCGAAGAAGACTGCGTCGGCTGCCGGCTCTGCTATAACGTCTGCCCGGTGGAGCAGTGCATCGAAATGGTGGAGCTGCCGAGCGGCCGCGAACCGATCACCTGGGACGATCTCACGCGCACGAAGCCCGAAGTCACCGAAGATTGGGAAGCGATGAAGCGCTACCGGGAAGAACATGGAATCCACATCCACTAACTCGCGCGCCCAGGGATGGCACGATGGTGGCACGGGCTTCAGCCTGTGGCTTGTTTGCGCTGGAACAAGACCACACCCCAAATCACAGGCTAAAGCCTGTGCCACCATCGTGCCATCCCTGGGATCTCCCATATGCCGCTGCTGATCCGGAACGCCGATATCATCAACGCTGATTCGCGCGCGACAGCCGACATCTACGTCGAGAGCGAAACCATCACGCGCATCGGCCGCGGCCTCGAAGTCTCGCCGGACACCGAAGTCATCGACGCCACCGGCCACTACGTCTTCCCCGGCTTCATCGACCCGCACGTTCACATCTATCTTCCGTTCATGGCGACGTTCGCCAAAGACACCCAGCAGACCGCCAGCATCGCGGCCCTCATCGGCGGAACGACCACGTGGATCGAGATGTGCTGCCCCAATCGCCACGATGACGCGCTCGAAGGCTACCGGCTCTGGCACGCGAAGGCCCGCGGCTCAAGCGCGTGCGACTACACCTTCCACATGGCCGTCACGAAGTTCGACGATGCGACGGAAGGTGAGCTCCGCGAGATCGTGTCCGACGGCATCAGCTCTTTCAAAATCTTCCTTGCGTACAGGAATTTCTTCGGCGTTGACGATGGCGAGATGTATAAGACGATGGCGCTCGCCCGCAAACTTGGTGTCATCGTGACAGCCCACTGCGAGAACGCCGAGCTCGTCGCCCAGATGCAGCAGCAACTCATCGCGCAGGACAAGACGGGACCCGAGTGGCATGAGCCCAGCCGTCCGGAATTCGTCGAGGCCGAAGGTACGTACCGCTTCGCCACGTTCCTCGATGCGACCGGCGCGGCGGGATATGTGGTGCACCTTTCCTGCGAGCCCGCTCTGAAGATGGCCGTGCGCGCGAAGGAACGCGGCACGCGCATCTGGATCGAATCCGTGATCCCGCACCTCATCCTCGACAAGACGTTCGCCGAGCAGCCAGGCATTGAAGGCATGAAGCACGTGATGTCGCCGCCGCTGCGCGACCCCCGCAATCACCAGCCGCTTTGGGATGCCCTCGCCTCCGGACTCATCGACACCGTCGCAACCGACCACTGTCCTTTCGACACCGCGCAGAAGCTGCTTGGCAAGGACAATTTCACTTTGATCCCCAACGGCATTCCCGCGATCGAGGACCGCGTCAACCTTCTATATACCTACGGTGTGAGCCGCGGCCGGCTCGACATCCACCGCTTCGTCGACGCCGCCAGCACGAAGGCCGCGAAGCTCTTCGGACTCTTCCCGCGCAAGGGGACCGTCGCCGTTGGCAGTGACGCCGATATCGTGATTTACGACCACCACCACCGCGGCACAATCTCCGCCGCGACGAATCACGTCAACAACGACTACAGCGGCTTCGAAGGCTTTGAAATCGACGGACGCCCGCACATCGTCATGGTGCGCGGCAAAGTCCAGGTGCGCAATGGCAAGTTCACCGGCGACACAAAGCACGGCCAGTTCCTGAGGCGCGAGCCATGCCACTAACCCACTCACAGGCGCACGATGGTGGAACAGGCTTCAGCCTGTTGCCTTCTGAGGTCATCCAATGAACCTCAATCCCCGCCGCACAGTCGCCGAACTTAAGGAACTCCGCGAACTCACCGCCGACTCCAACGGTGCCCAACGCCTGGCGTGGACCGACACCTGGCTCAAAGCCCGCGCCTGGTTTGAATCCAAACTCTCCGGCCTTCCAGTCGAGCGCCACGAAGACGCCGCCGGCAACCGCTGGGTCACCCTCGCCGGCGAATCGCCAAAAGCTCTACTCATCGGCGGACACCTCGATTCCGTCCCAAACGGCGGTTGGCTCGACGGTGCGCTCGGCGTGATGTGCGCGCTTGAAATCGTGCGCCGCTTTGCCAGCGAATTCAAAGGACACCCGCCGGTAACCATCCGTCTCGTTGACTGGGCCGACGAAGAAGGCGCGCGCTTCGGCCGCAGTCTGCTCGGCTCGTCCGCATTCGCCGGCACGGACTCTATCGAGGCCGACCGCGGACGTACCGACCGCGACGGCATCCACCTCGAAGACGCCCTGCGCCACTGCGGCGTCGAAATCGACCGCTTTCCCGAGGCGCGCCGCGAACAGGAGAACGCCGCCGCCTATATCGAGCTCCACATCGAACAGGGACCGGTGCTCGAAAGCCTCGGCCTTCCGCTCGGCGTCGTCCTCGGCACCAAGGGCGTCGAACGCCATTCCATCACGTTCCACGGGCAGGAAGCGCACTCGGGTTCGACGCCGATGAATGCGCGCCGTGACGCCCTCGCCGCCGCCGCGAAGCTTGCGCTCGAAATCCGTAACGTCGCGCGCAGGCATCCGGACGCTGTCTCGACGATGGGCAGCGTGAAGACGTTCCCCGGCATCGTCACTGCCGTCGTTGGACGCTGCGAAGCCACCCTCGATCAGCGCGACCTCGACGCGGCCGTGCTCGCCCGTATGTACGCCGAGGCGCGTGAGGCAAGCGAACGCTTTGCCGGCGAAGAAGGCTGCACCGTCGAATGGTCGAAGATCTGGAATATCGAGCCCGTGCCGTTTCACCCCGAGATGATTCGCTTCTGCGAGAACGCGGTCCGCGAGACTTCGGGCGCTCTGAAGACGCTGCCGTCCGGACCGCTGCACGATGCCGCCGAAGTCGCGCGCGCGGGCATTCCGACGGTGATGATGTTCGTTCAGTCCCTGCGCGGCATCAGCCACAATAAAATCGAAGACACGAAGGAAGAGCATCTCGAGCTCGCGGTTACCGCCATGGACAATCTGGCCAGGCAGACCGCCGGCTGGATTCTGAGAAAGTAAACTCATGGCCACTACTATCGCCCCCGAAATCGCCCTGCGCGCGGTCAATCACTGGATCGGCGGCAAGTCCGTTGCATCGGAATCAGGCCGCTGCGGCTCGGTCTGGAATCCGGCTACGGGAGAAGCCCAGGCCCGCGTTGATTTTGCTGACGCGCGAGAAGTTGATCTTGCCGTCGCGCGCGCTAAACAAGCTCTGCCCGAATGGCGCGCGGCCACGCTCTCGCGCCGCTCCGAAACGATGTTTCGATTCCGTGAGCTCGTCGACGCGCACCGCCGCGAGATCGCCGGGCTCATCTCGGCCGAACACGGCAAGACCGTATCCGATGCCATGGGCGAAGTCGCCCGCGGACTCGAGAACATCGAGTTTGCCTGCGGCATCCCGAACCTGCTCAAAGGCGGATTTTCCGAACAGGCCAGCCGCGGCATCGACGTTTACCAGATTCGCCAGCCGCTCGGAGTCGTGGCAGGCATCACGCCGTTCAACTTTCCCGCGATGGTGCCGATGTGGATGTTCCCCAACGCGATCGCCTGCGGCAACACATTCGTTCTGAAGCCGTCGGAGAAAGATCCCTCGGTCTCGCTTCTCCTTGCCGAGCTGCTGCAGAAAGCCGGCGTGCCTGATGGCGTCTTCAACATCGTGCAGGGCGACCGTGTGGCCGTCGACCGGCTGCTCGAACATCCCGATGTGAAGGCCATCAGCTTTGTTGGTTCGACGCCGGTCGCCAAAGCCATTTATGAATCCGCCACGCGGCATGGCAAGCGCGTGCAGGCGCTTGGCGGCGCCAAGAACCATATGGTCGTGCTGCCGGACGCCGATATCGACATGGCCGCCGACGCCGCGGTCTCCGCCGCCTTCGGCTCGGCGGGCGAGCGCTGCATGTCCATCTCAGTTGTAGTCGCCGTGCGCGATGCGGCGGACCGTCTGATCGCCGCCGTGAAGGACCGCATGGGCCGCGTGAAGATCGGCGCGGCTTCGGAAGACGGCAGCGAAATGGGTCCGCTCATCACGCAGGAGCACCGCGACCGCGTTGCATCCTACCTCGACGCGGCGAAGACCCAGGGCGCTTCGGTCGAAGTCGATGGACGCCAGCATCCCGCGTCGACCCGCGCCGGCTTCTTCCTCGGCACGTCGCTGATCGATCGCGTTAAGCCCGGCATGAGCTGCTACGAAGACGAAATTTTCGGACCGGTGCTCAACGTGGTGCGCGTCGACACCTATGATGAAGCAGTCTCGCTGATCAACGCCAATCGCTTTGCGAACGGCACTGCGATTTTCACGCGCGATGGTGGCGCCGCACGCCAGTTCCAGTTCGATGTGGAAGTGGGAATGGTCGGCGTCAACGTGCCGGTGCCGGTGCCCGTGGCGTATTACAGCTTCGGCGGATGGAAGGCGTCGCTGTTCGGCGACTTGCACATGTATGGACCGGAGGGCGTGCAGTTCTATACGCGCGGCAAAGTGGTGACCAGCCGCTGGCCCGATCCGGGCACCAGCAGTGTAAACCTCGGCTTTCCGCAAGTGCGCTGATCAGAGATCACTGAGCTTTAGTACAAAGCCATCGAGCGTTACCAGATGGCGGTCGATCGCGATCCACATTTCGCGCTGGCATGGGCCGGCATGGCGGATTCGTGGGCTTACCTCGCGGAAAACTTCGCGGCCGTTCCGAAGGAAGTCATGCCGAAAGCGAAGGCGGCGGCCGAGAGGGCGCTTGAACTTGACCCGAATTCCGCGGAGGCGCACACGTCAGCCGGCATCGTAAAGCTCGATTACGAATGGAATCGCGACGCGGCGCAGCGCGAGTTTCTGTGGGCGCTCGAGTTAAATCCCGGCTCTGCCTTGGGCCATCACTGGTACGCGCATTCTCTCGAGACACAGGAACGCCTCGATGACGCCACGATGGCGCGCCGCTATAACGACGTACTGACACTCCTCCGGAAGGGCGACGAGTTGTTTCCCAACTTCTTGATTCTCTCGTGGGAAAAGGTGAAGCGTTCTAATTAACGGGCTGCACGATCTGGCGTCGCTCGATCGCGAAATCGAAAAGATGCGCGCGGCGAACCAAGATATGTCGGGCGAGCCGCCGTTCATCGCGATCCCAGGGAAGTTCGCGGTATATGAAGGTCGTACGGCCGAGGCACGCCAGGCGCTCGATCGTCTGGAAAAGATGCGGGCAAATCAGTATGTCGCGCTCATGCCGGTCCAGCTCGCCGCCGCGCTGGGCGATCGCGAACGGTTGCGCTTCTGGCTGCGGCGCCTCGAAGAAGATCACTCGACTTTGTATCTCTATTTGCCACTCAGCGCGTCGTACCTCGGCGAGACACCGGAGATCGCCAAAAGCTATGGCACGGGTCCGGAACATGAAGCCGTAAACCGCTCCTACTCGATCGCGAAGCAGTAAAACAGTCCCGCTCCGCCCATCGATTTCAGGCTTTCCTGACTGCAGCCGCGGCTGGCGTGCGCGGAATTCCACGAAGTGTTCGGCCCGCCCGTGTGGTCCGGATGTCCGATCTGCGCGGACCCTTCACCGCTCGACGTCCAGTTGTGGCAGGTGTGATCGGCAGCGTCGGTGAAGGCGCGGCCATCCGTCTGCGAGCCCGTCAGGATGTCATGCCGCTGATTCTCGTCGGGCGGACCCGCGATCATTTCGCCTTTTTCAGTGAGCGCCGTAACCTTCGTCAGACTGCTGCCGACGCGGGCCAGTTCGAGCGTATCGCCATGCAGATCGTCGAGGCCTTTGGCGATGCGCGCGCCCTGTGAGTTATACCAGGGACCTTTGCCGATCCGGTCGCGCGCATTAACGGCGGGCTGGCCCTCCGCCGCCTGTGTGCTCAGGTAGGCGTGCCATGTGCGGCTTCCGGCGCCAACGGGCGCGGCGAGTGTCTGGCATCGCTGGTCCGCGCCTTTGAGGCCACCGAGGTCGGCACCTTTGGCGGAGCCTTCGCTCGTAACAAAGAAGGTCATCGGATGCCGCGGACCTCTGGCGGGCGGTTGCTGCGCGATCGCAAGCGAAGCACCGAGGGCCATCATGATGAAGACTCGCATGGAAGGAAGCTATCACGAACTGTGATGGGCCGAACGGATTTCTTCGCTCAAACCGGGCGCGTGTTGCTACGATGCGTCCGGGAGCATGCCTGCCTGGCGAATCTTTTTACGCGGTACCGTGCAGGGCGTTGGGTTCCGCCCCTTTGTCAAGCGCCTCGCTGACCGCGAGCGGCTTTCCGGCTCCGTCTGCAATACTGGCGACGGCGTGGTCGTCGAGCTCGATTGCAGTGAGTCGGCAGCGGCGCGCTTCGGTGAAGATCTCAAGCGCGAGAAGCCGCCGCTCGCCCATATCGCGGAGTGCCGGATCGAATCTGGCGGTACGCGCAACGGGCACACCGGATTCACGATCGAGACGAGCCGCCCAATCCCCGGCGCATTCACGCTTGTTTCGCCCGACATCGCGGTCTGCAGCGAGTGCCTCGCGGAGACGCGCGATCCCGCCGACCGCCGCTACAGATACGCATTTACAAACTGCACCAACTGCGGGCCGCGCTACACGATCGTCCGGCAAACTCCCTACGATCGCCCGAATACCACCATGGCACCGTTTGAGATGTGCGCCGCGTGCGCAGCGGAGTATCGCGATCCGGCCGACCGGCGATTCCACGCGGAGCCGACGGCTTGTCCCGCGTGCGGACCGCGGCTGAGCGCGCCGGTCGAAGAAGTCATCAGCGCCCTCGCGCGCGGCGAGAGCGTGGCGATAAAAGGCCTCGGTGGATTTCAGCTCGCTTGCGACGCATTGTCAGCGGACGCGTGCGGACGGTTGCGCGCGCGCAAGCGCCGCAATCACAAACCATTCGCGGTCATGATGCGCGACGCGGACACCGCGGCCAAATACTGTGACCTGAACGGCGGCGAACGGGACCTGCTGCGCAGCCACGCCGCGCCCATCGTGTTGCTGCAGTTGCGCGAAGACGTCCACCTGCCCCATGCCCTGGCCCCTGGACTCGATCGCATCGGTGTGATGCTGCCGCCGACGCCGATGCATCATCAGCTTTTCGACGGATCGCTCGAATGCCTCGTCATGACCAGCGGCAACATTACCGAAGAGCCGATCGTGATCCACAACGACGAGGCGCGGGCGAGGCTCGCACCGCTGGCGGATCGCTTCCTCACGCACGACCGCGATATCTTCATGCGCGCCGACGATTCCGTCGTGCGTTGGTGTGAAGGCGCGCCGCGCGTGATCCGCCGGGCGCGCGGCTATGCCCCGGACCCGATCGATCTCGGCTTCGAAATGGACGAAGCTCTCGGCGTGGGCGCCGAGCTGAAGAATACCTTCTGCCTGACCAAAAGCCGCTACGCGATTCTCAGCCAGCACATCGGCGACTTCGAGAATCTCGAAACGCAGGAGTTCTTCGAGGAGACGCTGCGCAACCTGACGAGCGTCTATCACGCCAGCCCGGCTATCCTTGGTCACGACCTTCATCCGGACTACCTGAGCACACGATGGGCGCTCGCGCAGCCGGCCCCTAAGATCGCCGTGCAGCACCACCACGCCCACATCGCGTCGTGCATGGCGGAAAACGGCATCCGCGGTCCCGTGATCGGCATCGCGTGGGACGGCACCGGCTACGGTACGGACGGCCATATCTGGGGCGGCGAATTTCTCGTCTGCGACTTCGCCGCGTTCCGGCGGGCGGCCCACCTGAGATACGTGCCGCTCGTGGGCGGCGATCGCGCGTCGCGTGAAGGATGGCGCGCCGCTGCCGCATATCTTTTCGAGGCGTTCGGAGACGATTACGAGCGTATTAGCCGTCCGCTGCGGGAAACGGCAGACGAGCGATGGGGCAAGGCTTTCGATCAGATGCTGCCGCGCGCTCGCGTCCACACTTCGAGCGCCGGAAGGTTCTTCGACGCCGTCGCGGCCCTTACCGGGATCTGCCTTGAGAGCACTTTCGAGGGCGAAGCCGCCATGCTTCTCGAAGCCGCCGCCGCGAAATCGTGCCGCGAGACATCGTATCCGTTCAAGATCGAAGACACAGTGCTGCCGTGGACGGTCGATACGAGATCAATCATCCGAAACATCGTGGCGGAGCGTGCGGATGACCACAACGTCTCCGATATCGCGCGCGCATTTCACCACACACTTGCGCTAATCATGAAGACGCTTGCGGTCCGGCTGAGAAGTGAAACAGGGCTGAACGCGGTTTGCCTCAGTGGCGGAACATTTCAGAACGCGCTGCTCGTTTCGTTCGTTCTGCCCCTCCTCCGCGCGGAGGGATTTGAAGTATTTCAGCACTCGCGCGTGCCCGCCAACGATGGCGGTATCTCGCTCGGCCAGGCCGTCATCGCTGCTGGTGCGTTGCGCGCCCGGCTTTGACATCAGGAACGCCGATTCGGAAAGGATCTGAAGACCAAAAATGTGCCTCGCCATCCCCGGAAAAATCATCGGCTTTCACGACAAGCTGGGCGTCCGGATGTCGAAGGTGGATTTCGGCGGGGTGACGCGAGAAGCCTGCATGGACTACGTCCCTGACGCGTGCGTCGGCGAGTATGTTCTCGTCCACGTCGGCTTCGCGATCAGCAAAGTGGACGAAGAAGAAGCGCGCCGCACGTATCAATATCTCGAAGAGATGGACCAGCTCCAGGAGATCTACGAAGGCGCCGATCGCGGGGCTTCCGAAGGGGAAACATGAAATACGTAGATGAATATCGCGATGGACGCGTCGCGCAGAAGATCGTCGATGAAATCAAGCGCACCGTGACGCGGCCGTGGGTCCTGATGGAAGTCTGCGGCGGCCAGACGCATTCCATCGTGAAATACGGACTCGACAACCTGCTGCCCGCCGAAATCGAGCTCGTGCACGGCCCCGGTTGCCCTGTTTGCGTGACGCCTCTCGACATGCTCGACCGGGCGCATGCTATCGCGCGGCGTCCCGACGTGATCTTCTGCTCATTCGGCGACATGCTGCGCGTGCCGGGATCGAACGGCGATCTGTTTCAGTTGAAGGCCGCGGGCGCGCGCGTCGAAGTTGTCTACTCGCCGCTCGATTGCCTGAAGATCGCGCAGGCCAATCCGGAAAAGCAGGTTGTCTTCTTCGCAATCGGCTTCGAGACCACGGCGCCCGCTAACGCGATGTCGGCGTGGCAGGCGCGCGAACTGGGCATCCGCAACTTCTCGCTGCTTGTTTCGCACGTTCTCGTGCCGCCCGCCATGGCCGCGATTCTCGACTCGCCGGACAACCGCGTGCAGGCCTTCCTCGGTCCGGGCCATGTGTGCGCGGTGATGGGCTATACCGAATACGAGCCGCTGGCGGAGCGCTACAAAGTTCCGATCGTGGTGACGGGATTTGAACCGCTCGATCTGCTGCAGGGCACTCTGATGGCAGTCCGGCAGCTCGAGCAGGGCCGCGCCGAAATCGAGAATCAATACGCGCGCGTGCTGTCGCGTGAGGGCAACACGGTGGCGCGCCGGACCGTTTCGCAGGTGTTCGAAGTTGCGGACCGGGCGTGGCGCGGCGTCGGCGTCATTCCGCAAAGCGGCTACCGGCTGCGCGCCGAGTTCAGCGAATACGACGCCGAACGGCGCTTCGATGTGGAGCAGATCACGACACGCGAACCGGCGGTCTGCATCAGCGGCGAGATTCTGCGCGGCCTGAAGAAACCACATCAGTGCCCCGCATTCGCGGGCGAGTGCACGCCACAAACGCCGCTGGGCGCCACGATGGTGTCGTCGGAAGGCGCCTGCGCGGCTTATTACAACTATGGGCGGCATCTCGTGAATATCGAACGCGAAGCCGCGGCGGCCCGATCCTGATGGCGCTCGCGATCGAATGCCCTCTGCCCGTGATGGGGCACAAGCAGGTCGTCATCGGCCACGGCAGCGGCGGGCGCCTCAGCGCGCAGCTCATTGCCGAGATGTTTCTGCCCGCGTTCGACAACGAGATCCTGCGCCGGATGGACGATCAGGCGGTGCTCAATCTCGATCGCGCGCGCGTCGCGTTCACGACCGATTCCTTCGTCGTAACGCCGATCTTCTTCCCCGGCGGCAACATCGGCGACCTTGCGATCAACGGCACTGTGAACGATCTCGCGATGAGCGGCGCGCAACCCTTGTATCTCTCGGCGGCATTCATCATCGAGGAAGGATTCCCGATGGACGATCTGCGCCGCGTCGTCGAATCCATGGCGCTTGCCGCGAAGACGGCCGGGGTGACGATCGTCACGGGCGACACCAAAGTCGTGAACAAGGGCTGCGCCGACAAGTTGTTCATCACGACGGCGGGCGTGGGGCTTGTCCCCGAGGGAGTGCGTATTTCCGCCGCCAATGCGAAGCCCGGCGACGCGATCATCCTTAGCGGGACCATCGGCGATCATGGCATGGCCGTGATGTCGCAACGGGAGGGGCTCGACTTCGAAGGCGCCCTGACATCCGACACGCGTGCGCTGTACAGACTTGTGCGCGCGATGCTCGACGCCGGGGAAATTCATGCGCTCCGCGACCCTACGCGCGGTGGTCTGGCGGCCACGTTGTGCGAAATCGCGAAGACGTCCGGCGCCGGCATCGACATCGACGCGTGCGCGGTACCGGTCCGCGAGACAGTCAAGGGCGCCTGCGAAGTGCTCGGACTCGATCCGATGTTCGTGGCGAACGAGGGCAAGCTGGTCGCCTTCGTCGCGGCGGGCGATGCTCAGCGAATCCTCGACGCCATGCGCGCGTTGCCGGAAGGCCGGGAGGCCGCCATCATCGGGCGTGTTACCGATCGCCATCCCTCAATGACCATCGTCCGCACCGAAATCGGCGGCTCGCGCGTACTCGATCTTCCCTTCAACGAGCAATTGCCGCGCATTTGCTGAGGCCATTCGCGGCGCATCCGTAACAGGCTGCACACTTCCACTTTGACTTAACCTCGCGCGAAGACCACACTACGGGTGGGTTCAGCAGGACGCGCCTGTCTTTCTGGCCCCTTACGGGAGGCGCACATGGGCACACAGCCCGTTCCCTACGGCAGGTCCACACAGGTTCCACCGGCGGTCAAAGAAATACACGTCCTATGGATCACCGCCGGTCTCGGGTGCGACGGCGATTCGGTCTCGATCACGGCGGCCACGCAACCGAGTATCGAGGACGTTTTGATGGGGGCGATCCCCGGGCTTCCCAAAGTCCATCTGCATAATCCCGTGCTCGCCTATGAAGTCGGCGACGATTTCATGAAGTTCTGGTATGAAGCGGAAAAGGGCAGGCTCGATCCATTCGTGCTCGTCGTCGAGGGATCGGTTCCGAACGAGCGCATCAAGCGCGAAGGTTACTGGGCCGCGCTCGGCACCGACCCCGCCACGGGCCAGCCGATCACCACGTGCGAATGGATCGACCGTCTGGCGCCCAAAGCCCTGGCGGTGATTGGCGCGGGCACGTGCGCCACTTACGGCGGCATCCATGCGATGGAGGGCAATCCCACCGGCTGCATGGGCCTCGCCGATTATCTCGGCTGGAGCTGGAAATCGAAGGCCGGCCTTCCGATTGTGAACGTGCCTGGATGCCCGGTGCAGCCCGACAACTTCATGGAGACGCTGCTCTATCTGCTCTACCAGGTCGCCGGGCTGGCGCCCATGATTCCGCTCGACGATCAACTGCGTCCGAAGTGGCTTTTCGAAAAGACAGTCCACGAGGGATGCGACCGCGCGGGTTATTACGAGCAGGGCCAGTTCACCGAGGAGTACGGCAAGCCGGAATGCCTCGTCAAGGTCGGCTGCTGGGGTCCGGTAGTCAACTGCAATGTTCCGAAGCGCGGCTGGATGGCCGGCATCGGCGGCTGCCCGAATGTGGGCGGCATCTGCATCGGCTGCACGATGCCGGGCTTTCCCGACAAGTTCATGCCGTTTATGGACGAGCCGCCGGGCGCGCGCCTGTCTTCCAGCATCAGCGGCGTTTACGGAGGCGCCATTCGCGCGCTCCGCGGCTTCACCAACGACACCGTGAACAAGGAACCGAAGTGGCGCGATCGCGCGCCGAAACTGACCACCGGCTACAAACCGAAGCCCGGCGCTTACGCGGGAAAAAGTTAGCGAGGGGGCACTGGCTTTACCCTGTGTCTGCTTTCGTGCAGATGCTCACAGGCTGAAGCCTCTGCCACCATCGTGCGAAATCGAGGGAGAGAACAACAATGGCAACGATGACGCATCCGGGCAGTGAGACGACGCAGAAATCCCGCCGCCTGGTGGATATGTCGTGGGACCCGATCACCCGCATCGTCGGCAGCCTTGGCATCTACACGAAGATCGACTTCGAGAACCGCGAGGTCGCCGAGTGCCACAGCACGTCGTCGATCTTCCGCGGCTACAGCGTCTTCATGAAGAACAAAGATCCGCGCGACGCTCACTTCATCACGAGCCGTATCTGCGGCATCTGCGGCGACAACCACGCCACCTGCGCAACATACGCGCAGAATATGGCGTTCGGGGTGCGCCCGCCGGAGATGGCCGAGTGGATCACCAATCTCGGTGAAGCGGCCGAGTACATGTTCGACCACAACATCTTTCAGGACAACCTCGTCGGCGTCGACTTCTGCGAGCAGATGGTGAAGGAGACGAATCCCGGCGTGCTCGCGAAGGCCGAGACGACCGACAGCCCGCATGCAAACCTGCACGGCTACCGGAAAATCGCGGACATCATGCGGGCGCTCAATCCGTTCACCGGAGAGTTTTACCGCGAAGCGCTGCAGATGAGCCGCCTGACCCGCGAGATGTTCTGCCTGATGGAAGGGCGGCACGTGCATCCCTCGACGCTCTATCCCGGCGGCGTGGGCACCGTGCCGACAGTGCAACTCTTCACCGACTATCTGACGCGGCTGATGAAATATGTCGAGTTCATGAAGAAAGTCGTGCCTCTGCACGACGATCTGTTCGACTTCTTCTACGAGGCGCTGCCCGGCTACGAAAAGGTCGGCCAGCGCCGCGTTCTTCTTGGATGCTGGGGATCGTTTCAGGACCCCGAGGTGTGCGACTACACCTACGGGAACATGAATAAGTGGGGCAACGCGATGTACGTCACCCCGGGCGTTGTCGTCGACGGCAAGCTCGTCACGACGAACCTTGTCGACATCAATCTCAACATCCGCATTCTGCTCGGCAGCTCTTATTACGACGACTGGCAGAACGAAGGCGAAACGTTCGTAACGAAAGACCCGCTCGGCAATCCTGTGGACAAGCGGCACCCGTGGAATCAGACGACCACGCCGCGTCCTCAGAAGCGCGACTTTGGACACAACTATTCGTGGGTGATGTCGCCGCGCTGGTACGACCAGCGCACCGGCGACTATCTCGCGCTCGATACCGGCGGCGGACCAATCGCGCGCTTCTGGGCCACCGCGCTGGCGGGCAAAGTCGATATCGGCTACATCAAGGCGACCGGCCAGAGCGTGAAGATCTATCTGCCGAAGACGGCCATGAAGCCGGAAGTCGAGCTCGAGTGGAAGATTCCGAAGTGGTCGAACGCGATCGAGCGCGACCGCGCGCGCACTTACTTCCAGGCGTATGCCGCCGCGTGCGCGCTTTACTTCGCCGAGAAGGCGATGAAGGCGCTGCACTCGGGCAAGACCAAAACCTGGAACGACTTCAAAGTTCCCGATGAAGCCATCGGCTGCGGGTTCCATGAGGCGGTGCGCGGCGTGTTGTCGCATCACGTGGTGATCCGCGAAGGCAAAATCGCGAACTATCATCCGTACCCGCCGACGCCATGGAACGCGAGTCCGCGAGATGCCTATGGCACAGCAGGTCCTTATGAAGATGCCGTGCAGAACACGCCGATCTTCGAGGAGAACGGTCCGGAGAATTTCCGGGGCATCGACATCATGCGCGCCGTGCGCAGCTTCGATCCGTGCCTGCCCTGCGGCGTGCACATGTATCTGGGGAACGGCAAAGTTCTCGAGACGCGGCATTCGCCGATGTTCGGGCATCAGGTCGACGCGGCATGAACCCGCTTGTGCGGGTCGAGGAGCTTATCACTCAAATCGACACGGCCGCGGACCCGAGCGTTCGCGCCGCTGCCCGTGAGCTCGTGCAAGCCTTGATGGACTTTCACGGGCACGCCGTCGCGCGCATGATGGAGATGCTCGACGGTCCGGTGGCGCAATCGATGGGGCGTGACGAGATCGTGCGGCCGCTGCTTCTGCTTTACGATCTGCATCCGGAGAGCGCGGAAGTTCGCCTCAGGCGCGCGCTTGACCGGATTCGCGGCGTCGAGTTCGAGACGCTCGACGGATTGGCTGTGACGGTGCGGGTGACGGGCGGCCATCCGCCAGGCCGCGAAGAAATCGAAGCCGCGATTCTCGACGCGGCGCCGGAAATTCAGGTGGTTCGGATTGAAGGCCTGAAGACGCCCGACTTCATCCCGCTCGAAAAGCTGCAAACCGTATGACCGCCACGCATCCCATTCAGAGCCTGCGGCGATTCGTGCCCGCGGTTGCGACGCGGGCGCGCGAGCGCTGCGAGATGTGCAGTCTGCCGCTCGGCGCGGCGCATCGGCATCTGTTCGATTCGTCGTCGCGCAATCTCATCTGCGCGTGCGATGCGTGCGTGCTGCTGTTTCCCGGGTCCGGCGAGGCGAAGTACAGGGCGGTCCCGCGGCGCGTCCGGCGGCTCGTCGACTTCACGATCACCGACGCGCAATGGAATGGCCTCGCGATACCGATTGGGCTGGCGTTCTTCTTCCGGCAACCTGATGCCGAGCGAATTGTTGCGATCTACCCGAGCCCCGCGGGAACGACCGAGTCGGAACTGCCGCTCGAATCGTGGAACGAACTGGCGGACGTGAATCCCACCCTGCGCTCGCTGGAGCCCGACGTCGAAACGCTGCTGGTCAACCGTACCCGCCAGGCGCGCGACTACTACATCGCCCCGATCGATCGCTGTTACGAGTTGGCAGGGACGGTGCGGAAGCACTGGCGCGGGCTCTCCGGAGGGTCCGCCGTATGGGAGGCCATCGATCAATTCTTTGCGCGGATGAATGCGGAGGCGCATGCCTGATCTCGCATTCGCGGTAATCGGCGCCGAGGCAGTCACGGACGCGGCGGCTCCCGAAATTGCATTCAGGATGCATGTAAGCGACGCTTCCGGCGAGCCGATTCGGAGCATTTCGCTCCGCTGCCAGGTGCGTATCGAGTCGCCGCGCCGCCGATACGCCGAAGCGGAGCGCGCCCGCCTGGTCGATCTTTTCGGCGAGACGTCGCGATGGGGCCAGACGCTGCGCGATCTGTTGTGGACGAATGCCGCGGCGACGGTTGGTCCCTTCGAGGGCGAGACCGCGGCTGTGTTACCGGTCGCCTGTACCTACGATTTCAATGTGGCGGTGACGAAGTATTTCGACGCGATCGAAGACGGCGAAGTCCCGCTGCTGTTTCTGTTCAGCGGCACGGTGTTCTACGCCAACCCGGAGGGCGTGCTTCAGATCGAGCAGATCCCGTGGAGCAGCGAGTGCTCGTTCCGTCTTCCTGTGCGCGTCTGGAAAGACATGATGGAGCGCTACTATCCCAACACCGCCTGGCTCTGCGTCCGCAAGGACGTCTTCGACCGCCTGCACGAATACAAGATGCGGCGCGGCATTCCCACCTGGGAGCAGACACTCGAAAGCATTCTGCCATGAATCAACAAGCCATCGAGCAAATCGCGAACGCCGTCCTCTACGAAGGCTACATGCTGTATCCCTACCGAGCCTCTTCGATCAAGAACCGGCACCGTTTCAATTTCGGCGTTCTCTATCCGGAAGGATTCGACACGTCGTCGCAGCGCACGGAATGCCTCGTGCGCGACGACGGCGAAGCAATGCTCGACATCACGATAAGGTATCTGCGGCTCGATAAGGACCAGCAGGCGCATGAGCGGGAGATCGTGATCCCCGACATGCTTCTCCAGGAACTGGCAAAAGCGCCGCGCGAAGAGACGTTCGAGCCGGGGGCCGTGCGGATTTCCGTCGACCCGGCCGCGCGCGGCTGCTACCGGCTCGCGATTGAGATCAGCAATACCGCTCGCATGTCGAGCGAAACGCCGCGCGAGGATGCGTTGCGCGAATCGCTGATTTCCCTCCATACGATTCTGACGGTGCGCGGCGGCAGTTTTCCGTCGATGCTCGATCCGCCTGAAGAACTGCGCGAGGCGGCGGCCCAATGCCACAACAACGGCACTTGGCCGGTGCTGGCGGGCGAAGAAGGCTCGCACGATGCGATGCTCTCGTCGCCGATCATCCTCTACGACTATCCGCAGGTTGCGCCGGAGAGCGCGGGCAATCTTTTCGATGGCACGGAAATCGACGAGATCCTCTCGCTTCGCATTCTGACTCTGACGGATGAGGAAAAAGCCGAAATCCGGGAGGGCGACGAACGCGCTCGCCAGATTCTCGAACGGACTGAGAACATACCGGCAGAGCAATTCCTGAAACTGCATGGGGCACTGCGCAAGCCGGGCGCCGCTCTCAAGGCTGGCGATCGGGTGCGGCTGCGGCCTCGGAGGAGCGCGGACATCATGGACATCGCGCTCGATGGAAAACTCGCTACCATTGACGCGGTGGAAGAAGATTTCGAGGGCAATATTCATCTGGCGGTCGTGATCGATGACGACCCCGGCCGCGATTTCGGGATCCTGCGGCAGCCCGGGCACCGGTTCTTCTTCGGTCCGGAAGAAGTGACGCGGGTGCAGGAATGAGCATTCTGATCGCCGGGATCGGGAACATCTTTCTGGGCGACGACGCGTTCGGCGTGGAAGTCGCCCAGAGACTCGCCGAGCGCCCGTGGCCCGAAGGCGTGCGCGCCGTCGATTTCGGGATCCGCGGCTTCGATCTGGCGTTTGCGCTGCTCGACGGCGTGGACCTCACGATCTTCGTGGACGCGACGCCGCGTGGCGGAGAGCCCGGCACGCTCTACCTCATCGAACCCGACACGCGCGATATCACGGCGGAGATCGACGGGCACAGCATGAACCCGCTCGCCGTGTTGCAACTGGTAAAAACAATGGGCGGCGAGATACGGCGGCTGCTGATCGTCGGATGCGAGCCGGAGAGCTGCGGCGAAGGCATCGGGCTGAGCCCACGCGTCGCGGCGTCAGTCGATCGGGCCGTTGAAATGATCGAAGAAGTCGTGGCGCGGGCGCTTGTGCCGGCGCTTGTGACGGAGAGCCGGTTATGAAACTATCCAAAGTCTTCGGCGGAGTACTGATGGGCCTCGCGATTTACGGAGTGCTCTCGAGCCTGCCCGATATCAAGCGCTACATCCGCATCAGCCTGATGTAATGCACGAGCTTTCGATCGCGATGAGTATCGCCGACGCGGCGGCCGAGGAAGCGTTGCGCTATGACGGAACGCGCGTCTCGGCCGTGTTTCTGCGGCTGGGCGATTTATCGGGAGTCGTGAAAGACGCACTCCTCTTTTCGTGGGAGGCATCCTGCGAAGGAACGCCGCTGGCCGGCGCGCGGCTCGTGATTGAAGAAACCAGGGGCAAAGACCTGCAGGTCTCGGGCCTGGAAATAGAAGACTTATGACGGCCAGCACCCGCATCGTCGAGGTCCGGCGCAATGTGCTCAAGGCGAACGACGAGATCGCGCGCGAACTCCGCGAACGCTTCGAGCGCGCGGGCGTCTGCGTCATCAGCCTGGTTTCATCGCCCGGCTCCGGCAAGACGGCATTCCTCGAGCGGACTCTCACCATCCTCCGGGACCGCGGCGCGCGCGTCGCCGCGCTGGTCGGCGATCTGGCGACGGACAACGATGCACAACGTCTCGCCCGCAGCGGCGCTCCGGTGAAGCAGATTGTCACCGGCACGACCTGCCATCTCGATGCCTCAATGGTGAGGAATGCGCTCGAAGGCTGGGAACCCGAAAGCTTTGACTTCCTCTTCATCGAAAATGTCGGCAATCTGGTCTGTCCCGCGAGCTATGATCTTGGCGAGCGCGCACGGCTGGTGCTGCTGTCGGTGACGGAAGGCGAGGACAAGCCGCTCAAATATCCCTCGATCTTCAATTCGGCGGATGTAGCGGTGATCACCAAAGCCGACCTTGCGGAAGCGGTCGCGTTCGACACGGCTGCCGTGCTGCGGAATGTCGAGACGGTTCGGCCCGGCATGGAAGTGCGCCTGGTTTCCGCGCGCAGCGGCGAAGGGATGGAGGCGATGGCAGGGTGGCTGCTGGCTATAACAGGTATCCCGAAACCGTCAGCGCCAGCCCTGTGACGGCGCTGATTACGCCCACCACCGGGAACAACTTCGAGCGCGCGATGAAGTAGAGCGAAGTCAGCACGAGGCCGATCTCCAGGAGCCCTTCACCGAAATCAAAGCGCAGGGCCTGATCTTCGATATGGGCCGCCTTCTTATCCTGCTCGGTGGCATCCTTCTGCGCGTCGTCGGACTCCTTCGTATACCGCTTCTTCTCCTTTTCGTATCGCTCGATGGTGTTCAGAGCCGTCGCATTCCGCTCCGGCAGCGCGTTCAGCAGATCGATTCCGAGCTCGAGGCTGTGGAACTTGATCTTCTTCGACTGGTAGAACGCCCATTTGTCGTTCGCTTCCGATTTGAACAGGACGGCATCGGTGTGGGCGCGGTGCGAGACGATGGTAACGACCGCCAGCAGGACGGCGAGAACGGACGCCAGCACGCCGATCTTTTTCCCCAGCGGGTCGACGCCTTCGACTTCATGGTGGATTTCCAGTTCAGCCATAGCGGTGAGCTTACTTTTAGTGTAGTGTCAGCGAAATGACCGGAAGCCGCAGGGTCGAAAAAACCGGCAGGCGCCGACACGATTGCCAGCGCGGCGGGCGAGAGCGCCCGCGCCACAGAGTGTCCGGCTGTTTTCCTGACATTACACTAGCTACTTGCAGCCGCCGCCTGAACACGAGAAATGGATGCGGGAAGCGCTGACGCTGGCTCGCGAAGCGGAGGAAGCGGGCGAGGTTCCGGTCGGATGTGTCGTCGTGGCGGAAGGCGAGATCGCCGGCAAAGCGCGTAACTCTCCGATCGGCCTGCTCGATCCAACGGCACACGCCGAGATGCTGGCTCTGCGGCAGGCGGCGATCGCATTGTCCTCATACCGGCTCGGGGATGCAACGCTTTACTGCACTCTCGAGCCGTGTGCGATGTGCGCGGGCGCGCTTGTGGCCGCGCGAATCCGGACGCTGGTTTTCGGCGCGCGCGATCTTCGCTTCGGCGGCGTGCGAAGCAAATTCCGGATTGCGGATTCTCCGCTGCTGAATCACCGGGTGGAAATTATTGAGGGCGTACTCGGCGCCGAGAGCACCGCCCTGCTGCGGAAATTCTTCAGCGCGCGGCGCCCCGGAACTACCTGACCTTCTGCCAGACCGCCTTGCCCACGAAGAACGGTCCCATCTCCTGCATGTGGTGGGATGTCTGCTGCGTCTTCCGCATGGCCTGCACGCACGCCGAGAGCGGGAACAACTCCCGGCCGATGAGCCCGATCACGAAATCGTTGTCATGCTGGTCCATCCCGAAGCACGCGAGGCGGATGTCGTGCGCCAGACCCGCGTCGCCGAAACCGTGCCCGATCTTGCCGTGCTCGCGCAGGATCATCATTTGCTCCTCTGCCGGCATGGAATTGAACTCGCCCCTGCGTCGCAGCGGATACCAGACGTGCCAGCTCCATGAGGAGTCGGTCACGACCTTGCGCGGACGATGGAGCAGCCAGTCTTCCAGATTGGGCTCGTAGCCGATGGAATAGGTGCGGCCGGTCATGGTGAAGTCCGGCTTGAAGGTCAGCTTTTGGAAGCCGCTCTGGCGCAGGAACGGCCGCAGCGTCTCGACAAAAAAGTCCGGCGTCTCGCTCCAGGTCAGCAGACCGACGCCGCGCGGATCGTTCGCATCGTCGTAAAGAACGCCTTCGAGGCCAGACTTTTCGAGGGCCGCGGCCAGGCCTTCGGTGTCGTCGCAATCCCCCCAGGCGAGCAACTGCATGAA
The DNA here is from genome assembly GCA_035552355.1 of Bryobacteraceae bacterium. Lineage (GTDB taxonomy): Bacteria > Acidobacteriota > Terriglobia > Bryobacterales > Bryobacteraceae > BOG-234. The sequence goes on from DASZLP010000173.1 coordinate 26,217, forward strand.
GAGACGCCGGTCGGAGGTTTGCGGCACGCCGCCGCGGGCGCCGCCTTTTTCGCTGAGATCGAGTGGTTCCACGAATTCCAGCGTAACGCAGCGGGCTCTGTTGGGCGCGCTACAGCTTCGTGATGATGAAGGGCGTGGTCGTAGGCTGCGGCGATCCGCCTGCCGGCTCTACGGTGACCGCGATCGCGGCCGCGTTCTCGACCGGACCGGGACGCACGAACACGGCCGTCGCGTCCGGCTCGCTCTGGAACAATCCGGCGGGCACAGGATTCCCCTTCGCTGGAATCACCCACAGCTCGAACGTCTTGCCCGAGTCGAGGCGCGGCAGACTCGCGCCAATGAAGACGACGCCCTTGTCCGGACTGACGAAGACGCGCCCCTTCGACGGCCTGTCGGTCTCACCGAAGGTCACATCGCGCGTTGCCGGGTCGTTCAGGATGGAAAGCGCCTGTTCCAGTCTCGCGGTGTCGCCCGCGCGCCGGCCTGAGAGGCCGATACTGAGCAGCGCAATGCTCATCGCGGCCGTGATCGCCCATGGGAGCACCGCACCGAGCGACCACCGGGTCGGCCTGGGCTCGATCGCGGCGAGAACTCGACGCCGAAGATGGCGCGGCGGCTGGACCACCTTCACGGCTCCCGACATCGCGGTCACCGTCGCCATGGCGCTGGCGAGGCCGGGGACGCAATTCGGGCACTGACGCGCAAGGTGCGCGGCGATTTCCGCTCGCTCAGGGTCGCCGGCGATCCCCAGCGCGTATGAAGTGTAGTCCTCGCGGAGTTCTTCGCAGGTCATGCGGCCACCGCTTGTCCGAGCTCTTCGCGCAGATGCCTGAGCGCGCTGCGCACCCAGGTCTTCACGGTGCCCAGGGGTTCACCCATCCGTTCCGCCATCTCGGTCTGGGAGAGCCCTTCGTAATACGCCAGCTCGATAACTTTCCGCTGATTGTCGCTGAGTTTGGCGATGGCGCTCCGGATGACGCGGGCGTGATCGGTGTTCAGCACTTCGCGCTCCATGTCGACGAAGAGCGACGGGTGTTCGCGCGCATCGAGTTCACAGGCGTTGCGATCCATCCGCGCGCTGAGGGAGCGAAGATGATCGATGGCCCGGTTGCGCGCAATGGCGAGAAGCCAGGGGCCGAGCGCTCCGCGGCCGGGCTCGAAGGCCTGGATTCGGTTCCAGACCCGCAGAAAAGTTTCCTGGACGAGATCTTCGGCGAGCGCGGCGTCACGCACGATGGCGAGGATCACCGAATACGCGATCCTGCCGAAACGGTCGTAGAGTTCGCCCATGGCAATGGTGTCCCGGCGCTGCAACCGCCGCGCGATGTCCTCATCGTGCTTTCCGCTCATCTCGACCGCGAGCAGCAGGCCGGGAAAAATTATGCCGGATGCAAACATGCAAAGAGTTCTCTGACGAGCATAGCGCCACACGCCGGGGCTTGTTCCGTTGATTCCGCCGATTGCCGGACTGTCGACCATCTGCATCGCGGAAGCCGTCGTGGCGGGCGCTCGCTACATAGATGGATACGTCGCGCAGCCGCGCGCGGATGATCTGAACGGCGGATCGCGATGCCGCGATGCGACGAGGGAGGACTCATCTCGCACCTCAAGTGCATTTTTTTCTTGACATTCGCGCGGACTAACTCTATATATGAATCACGCTGCGATTTTTCGAAATCGCAAATTCGAATTGGAGAATCAGTCAATGAAGAACGCAACCAAGAAGGCCGCTGCGAAGAAGAAAGCTGCTCCGAAGAAAAAGAAGTAGCTCCCGGCGTCCTTCAGGGCGCAAACATCAACAGCAGAAGGCCCCGGCGACGGGGCCTTTTTTTATTTGTGGGGCGGGTCTCGAAGGACAAGCGCCGGCATGAGCGCCACGGGGCGTCCAGTCACTTCTTCACGAATTTCTGTACGGCGCTGTTCACCGTGTCCGCGACATAGATCTCATCCTTCGGACTCACCGCCACATAATGCGCTTCGCCGAATTCACCGAGACCCTTGCCTGACTTCCCGACCGCCGCGAGCACCTTCCCGTCGAGATCAAGACGCAGAAGCTGACCCGCGAAGCCGTTCACCATATAGATGTACTGGCTGCCGATCTGAAGCCCACAGGGCAGACCCGCATATTTGATCTCGCGGATGAACTTGCCATTCGTGTCGAAGATTTGGATGCGCTCGTTCTCGCGGTCGGCCACCCAAAGCTGTCCCTTCGCGTCGAACGTGGCGCCGTGCGCGACGTTGAACTTGCCGGGCTCAGTGCCCAGCCCGCCCCACGACTTGATGAACCTGCCGTTTGCGTCGAACTTCAGGACGCGCGGATCGCCCTTACCCGGCGTGTGCCCCTGCACGACGAAGACATCGCCGTTGCCGGCGATCGCGACTTCGTTGGGCTCGTTGAGGCGATGCGATCCGGTGGCTTCATCCCACTCGCCCGCCTCACCCTTCGTTCCGATCGTGAGAAGGGTCTCTCCCTTCGGGTTCATCTTTACGACGATGTGCGAACCGACGTCGGTTACCCAGAGGTTGCCATCGCGATCGATCTTCAGCCCGTGCGTGCGGCGGAAACCCTCGCCGAAAACGCGCAGGAACTTTCCGTTCTCGTCGAACTCGACCAGCGCCATCGGTCCGCGGGCCAGCACATACATGTGACCCTTCGCGTCAAACGCAACGCTGGCAGGCGCGCCGATCTTCGTTCCTTCCGGAAGCGGAATCGCTTCCGGCACCGCGACGTAGTCGAGGGCGGGCGCGTCCTGCGGGATCATCAGCTTCGGATCGGATGGCCTCTGCGCGAAAAGCGCGCCGCAAGCGAGAAGAAGGATGAGCGGTCGCATGCGATCAATCCTGTTGGGCTGCCGGCGCCGCGCCGCCGCGTCCACCGCGACCGCCACGTCCACCGCCCCGGCCTTCGCCCGGTTTCGGCAAAGCGAGCCCGACCAGTTCCGCGCCGCCGCCGCCCTGTCCACCGACGATGGCGACGATGAACTGCCGCCCGTCGATGTTGTAGGTCATGGTGCCGCCGGTCAGATTCGACCCGAGCGGCATCTCATCGATTACCGCGCCGGTCGACTTGTCGATCGCGCGCAGTGTGTCGCTGCCTTCGAACAGCAACGTCTTCGTGACGAGAATGGGCGACCGCTGGCCGCCACCCCACTTGCTCACGTCGATGCCCGCCGCCTTGAGCGCGGAGTTCTTCAGCAGGTTGTCGGCAGGCTTGCCGTTCGGGATCATCCATGAGGTGTCGCCCGTATTCAGGTTGATCGCGGTGATGCGCCCATAGGGTCCTTTGATCAACGGGACGGATTCCGGCTGTCCGTTCGGGCCGGTGCCCGTCGTCACGTTCGCGCCGCCGAGACTGCCGGCCGCAATGTACTGCATCTCGGAGCGCGAGCCGCCGGGCTGCAGCGACGATAAATAAGGAGCGGTAGTCGACGGAATGTACAGCATCCCGGTTTCCGCATCGACCGAGCCGCCCATCCAGTTGGCTCCGCCGCCGGCGCCGGGAAGCTGAATGGTCGCCAGCTTGCCTCCGGCATCCTTCACGATCGGCGGTGTGTAGATCGGACCGAGCACATACTGCGAGGCCACTTTCAGCGCCTCGGCTTTGATCTCAGGTGTGTAATCGGCAAGATCGGCCTCGGTGACTCCCTGGCGGTCGAACGCCGCGGGTTTGGTCGGGAACGGCTGCGTCGGCGAATACCATTCGTTCGGTGCGTTGCCTTTCGGGACCGGACGCTCCTCGATCGGCCATACAGGCTTGCCATTCGTGCGGTCGAAAACAAACGTGAACGCAGACTTATTCACTACCGCCACGGCTTTGATCTTCTGACCGTTGACCGTGACGTCGACGAGGATCGGCGCGGCGGGGATATCGTAATCCCACATCTCGTGGTGAATGAGCTGATAGTGCCAGACGCGCTTGCCGGTTTTCGCATCGAGACAAACGATGCTGTCGGAGAAGAGGTTCGCACCCGGGCGCTGGCCACCGTAGGTATCGCCGCTGGGCGCTTCGACCGGGATGTAAACGTAGCCGAGCTCGTCGTCGCCGGTGAGCGGTCCCCAGGCCCCGGTGTTGCCGGTGAATTTCCAGGACTCCTGGCCGGTTTGCGGATCCTTGAGCCAGGTGTCGTTTCCGAACTCGCCGGCTTGCGGGACGGTGTGGAACGTCCAGAGAAGCTTTCCGGTCCGCACGTCGTAGCCGCGGATGTAACCGGGCGTATTCAGCTTTGTCGGCAGCGCGACCCCTACTTTCAACGAAGCGCCTACGACAGCCACGTCACGCACGATGACCGGCGGCGAGGTTGCGCCGATCGTTCCCTTGAGAACCTCCTGGCGATCGAGGCCCTTCCACAGATCGACGTGGGCATCGCTGCCGAAGCTTGAAATCGGCGCCCCCGTCTTCGCATTCAGTTCGACAAGCTGGTAGCCAGGTGTAATAAAGATGATGCGATCGTCGCCCTTGCCATCGCTCCAATAGCTCAGGCCGCGGTTATTCGCGCGGACGGCGCCGCGCTCGGCCGTATCGTCGCCGCGATAGGTCCAGAGGGTCTCGCCGGTCACGGCATCGGCCGCCACGACCGTGCGGACGGTGCCGGCGGTGAAGTAGAGCTTTCCGCCCACCATCAGCGGCGTCACTTCCCATGCACCCTGCGGCGATGGACCCATGTTCTGCGCCTTCCATCGCCAGACCACCTGGAGATTCTTCACGTTCGACGCGTTGATCTGATCGAGCGGAGAGTAACGGGTGCTGCCGGAATCGCCGCCGTTCACGCGCCACTCGCCGCCGGCGGCGGTGCCGTGCTGCGCGAAGGCGGGCGTGAGGCTGAGCGCCGCGAAGGCGGCCATGGGTAATACGAATCTGTGGGGGGAAAAGCTTTTCATTCGATGTGTCTCCAGAGTGCGCTTCAACCTATCGAGTCTATTTCCAAAGCGTGCCGGCGCGCAACAAGGGCGCGAATTGGGGCATCGAGGATAGGACGTGGGAGGTAATATCGCGGCACCGTCGGCGAAATTGCTCCCGAGGCGAATCGCCAGAAAGCCACCGTCGGGGTGAAGGTGAAAATAATGGATCCAGACGAGCGTCTCAAGCCGGAAATGAATGCTAACGTGGCGTTCTACGCGCGTCCCGTGGAGGCACGGCCCGTGACTGCCCGGAAACAATCTTTCACGCCTCCGGCCAACGCCGTTCGCGGCAATGCCGTCTTCATCGTGGTGGAAGGCAAGGCCGTGCGACGCGCTCCTTCCGAGCTTGTGGGGGGTGACGAATTGATCGTTAACCCGACGCCGGATATCAGAGACGAGACGCGCGTGCGGATCCGGACAGACAGATAAGTTCAGTCTGAGAGCAGGACTTTCATCACGCCGCGCTCGGCGGCCTTTTCAAAAGCGGCCGGCGCGCTCGTAAGCTTCATTCGCTCCGAGATCATCGAACTCACGTCGACGGCGCCGAGTTTCAACAATTCCAGCGCCGGCTCGAATCGTCCGCAACGCGAGCCGACGAGCGTGATCTCGTTAACGATCACCGGCGCGGTGTCGAGAGCGATCTCGCCGTGCACCGTGGACTTCAGAATAACGGTGCCGGTCGGCTCGACCATCCGGATCGCCGCTTCGAGGCCTTTCCGCGAGCCGGTCGCATCGACGACCCAGCGATATTCGGCTTCCGGAAAGCTGTCGCCGGGGATCTCGGTCGTGACGCCGGCGCGCGCCGCGATTTTCAGTTTATCCGGATGCCGGCCGAACTGATGCACCTGATAGCCGTTCGCCTGCAGCACCTGGGCGATGAGGAGTCCGAGTTTCCCATCGCCGAGCACGGCCACTTGTGTGCTGCACGGCATCGATACCTGATCGAGAATTTCGCACGCCGCCGCAAGCGGTTCGGTGAAGACCGCGATCTCGGTCGGGATCGAATCCGGCAGCACGTGGAGGTTGCCTTCGGGCAGCGTCAGAAATTCGCGGAACGCGCCGGGGTGGCGGACGATCCCGAGCACGGAACGGCCAGGGCAATGGCGCCCCATGCCGCGCCGGCATACCGCGCAATTCCCGCAGGCCAGATTGATTTCTCCCACTACGCGCTTGCCGACCAGATCCTTCGAGTCGGCTGCGACGACTTCACCCACGAACTCGTGGCCGGGGACCCCGGAGAACCCGTAGTAGCCGCGCTGCAGCTCGAGATCGGTGTTACAGATGCCTCCGCAAAGCAGGCGGATGAGCGCGAAACCCTCGGGGCGATCGGGCGGCTGAGTCTCCCTCAGTTCGACACGGCCGCCCTCGAGGTGGACTGATTTCATGTTGTTAGTATGTCGCCCGTGAATACGGCCCGGCGTAAGATGAACGTGAGTTCGATCCGCATGCGTCCCCCACAAACAGGAGCGGCAGACGACGTGCGGATGCGCGGGTTCGCGCGCCGTCACACAGTGGACGCGGCGCTCGCCTGGCTCGACGCGCAATTGCATTTGCTCGGTTCCGAATCCGTGCCGCTGCGCCGGTGTGCGGGACGCGTGCTCGCCGAATCGGTGGTTAGTGATTTCGACGTCCCGGGTTTCGACCGCGCGTCTATGGATGGATACGCAGTGGCTGCGTCCGATACGGAAGGAGCGGCGGCGTATAACCCACTGTTTTTGGCTGTTATCGGCGATTCAATGCCGGGTCACCCGTTCAGTGGCTCGATGGGAGACGGCCAGGCGGTTCGTGTGATGACAGGGGCTCCCGTGCCGGCGGGCGCCGATGCGGTGCTTCCGGCCGAGTGGGTGGAAACGGAGCCCGGCGGCATCAAGGCGCTGGCCGCTGTTTCACCGGGAAAGAATATCGGCAGGCGCGGTGAAGACATCGAGCGCGGCAAGACCGTGGTCGAGCCGGGCCGCATCCTGCGCCCGCAGGATCTCGGCGTACTCAGCTCGATCGGCCGCGCGGAGGCGCGGGTGGTGCGCAGGCCGCGAGTACGCCTGGTAATCACGGGAAATGAAGTGCTGCCGTCGGGCGCGCAACCCGAGGGAGCGCGGATTGTCGACGCCAATGGTCCGATGCTGACGGCGCTTGTGGAGCGCGATGGAGGCCTCGCTGATTTTCCCGGTCTGGTGCGTGACGATCCTGACGTCATTCTCGCGGCTCTGCGCGCCGATGCGGACATCGTTATCGTTACCGGCGGGTCGAGCGTGGGGGTGGAAGATCTGGCCCCGGTGCTGGTGGCGCGTCACGGCGAGCTCGCGGTGCATGGGATCGCGATGCGGCCAAGCAGTCCGACCGGGCTGGGCCGTGTGGATGGACACCTGGTATTCCTGCTGCCGGGTAATCCGGTCTCGAGCCTTTGCGGTTATGATTTCTTCGCGGGGCGCGCGATCCGCGCTCTCGGCGGCAGGGCCAAAGCCTGGCCCTACCGCGCGATTTCAGGAAAGCTGACGCGCAAGATCAGCTCGCTCATCGGGCGCCTCGACTACGCGCGTGTGAAGATCGTCGATCGAATGGTCGAGCCGCT
>DASZLP010000174.1:0-5433 GCA_035552355.1 Bryobacteraceae bacterium
GGTCTTGTAAGGATATTGGGCCGGACAAAGGCCGAAGCCTCCTGCATTTTCGTCACACGTAAAGTAATCGTATGACGCGTTTGCGATGCTGGTGGAGCCACGGTCGTCCGTAACCGGCGCCAGAGGAATAGTGAAGTCCCCGGCAAACGCGCTGAGGCACGAGCCGAAGACCAGAATGAGGGCAGCTTTCATGTCAGCTTTGCTCCTGGTGCGGAACGTATTATAACAGTCATTACTGGACAAATACGAGATTTCGCAAGCTCTTCGGGTCGGGGTATGGCTCGCAATGTCGGGCTGCCTGGGTCCTGGCGAAGCCATGCACGGCCCGGGCGTAGTCGATATCGAGCTGGAACGTGAACAACACAGCAATCGCGCGAGGGACTCGAAAGAAGATGTGGTCCGCGAAGAGTGTCACCTGACTACTCGCGCCAGTTGAACTTCACGAGACGCTCGCCGCTGAAGGCTCCCACGTAAACCGAATTGCCCACCTGCAGGGCGACCGAAACGCCATTGATCAGCGGCCTGTTTCCCGAATCGAAAACGTCCCTCGCCTGCATGTTCGACGGATTGATTACCGCGACCGCGAAAGCCTGCTGGCACGCCAGTCCGCGGTCGGCGCATTGGCCGCGCGCGTCGATCACGCCGGCGGCGAGCAACTGGCCGCGCTTCGTCCACGTGATATTGTCCGGCATGAAGTTGAGCTTCACTTTGCCCACGTCCTGCATCTGCTTCAGATCGTACTTGTGCACTTCCTTCGCGGTCCACGCATTGAAGTACATGTACTTGCCGTCGGCCGTTGCGAGCACGCCGTTGGGATAACCCTCGCGCGTGCCCGGCAATTCGCTTTCGCCCGCGGCGGCGGTCCAGCGCGAGACATAGCCGCTCGGCTCACCACTGAAGAGATTGGTCTGCGGCGTCTGCAGCGCGGTCGGATGCGTCGCGATGAAGCTGCCGTCAGACAACGCCGCCACGTCGTTGAACGCCTGCTTCGAAACCACGCAGCCGTGCCAGACGAGCTTCCACCCGCTGCCTGCTTTCGCCAACTCGTACATCTCGATCGATTCGCGCCCGGCATGGTTGACGACGTAGAGCTCCCACTTGCCCCGCGCGCGCTTCGCGAGCGAAATTCCGTGCGGAGTGAGCGTATCGCCAGGCGCTCCGGGGCACGCCGGGTCTCCCCAATCCTTCAGCGGCTCGGCCGTCACCGGGATCTTGTCATACGTCTTCTTCGCCATGTCGAAGAGCATGAGCCTGCCGGTAGGCGGCGCGTTACGCGCATTCACGAATTCGCCGAGGATCAGGTATTTGCCATCCGGCGTCTGCTCCAGATCTTCGGGAGAGCGCGTTCCGCAGAGGATCTCGACGTCACCCTGCATGCCGCACGCCAGCATCGGCTTCTGCGGGGGCGGAGCCTGCGCGAGCAGGAGACCTGCCATGAGGAAAATCGCAAGATGTTTCATAAACGTTCGTGGTCATTCTATCCCCGGCGCAGTTATCGAATGTGTTGTGTAATGGAAATCATGCGCAGCCGTATCTGGATCGGATTCGTATTCGTTGGGACATGCTCATGTCTGCAGGCCCAGTGGCTGAATCAACCGACCGCCGGAGCGCCGCGCACGCCCGACGGGAAGGTGAACGTGACCGGTCCGGTGCGCCGCGTGAACGGCAGGCCCGACCTCTCCGGCATCTGGCAGGCCGAGGCCGAGCCGCGCGCGCCGGGAGGCCTGTATGGCCTCGGGGAATCGGAAAATTCGAAATACTTTCGCAACATCCTTTCCGACTTCAAAACGGGCGAGGAGCCGCTCACGCCGGCCGGCACGGCCATGTTCACGAAGAACAGGGTGCCGGGGGTGATCAATCCGACGCTGGCTTGTCTGCCGGACGGTGTGCCCCACGCCGATCTGTTGCCGGAGCCGTTCAAGATTATCCAGACGCCCACTGAGATGCTGATGCTCTATGAAGTGGAGACGACCTTTCGGCAGATCTTCACCGATGGGCGCAAGCCGCCGGCCGATCCGCGCCCGACGTGGAATGGCTATTCCGTTGGACACTGGGATGGGGACACGCTCGTGGTGGAGAGCTCCGGGTTCAACGACCTGAGCTGGCTCGACGCATTCGGCCATGGTCACAGCGAGGACATGCGCGTGGAGGAGCGTCTCCATCGCCGCGATTACGGCCATCTCGAAGTTGCCCTGACGATCACCGATCCGAAGACGTTCACGCAGCCGATCAAAGCAAACTTCGTGGAACGCCTGCTTCCGGATACCGACGTCTTCGAGCACTACTGCCTCGAAGACGAAAAGGATGTCGCGCACCAGCCGCCTCCGGCCGCGAAGTAAGTCAGCGTTTCACATCCGCTGTAAAAATATTGAATTCGTACTTTGCCGGCGCTTTCCAGTCGGAGACGAACACCAGCTTCTTTCCATCCGATGAGTATTCCGGGAAGGATGTAAATCCGCCGTAGTTCGTCACCTGCTCGAGTCCAGTGCCGTCGATGTTGATCAGATAAAGCTCGAATTTGCTGGAATCGCAGGCGTGCTTGTTCGACGCGAAGAGAAGCTTCCTGCCGTCGGGCGTGAACGTCGGAGCGAAGGACGCGCATCCGAAGTTCGTGATCTGCTTCGTATTTTTTCCATCGGCGTCCGCGACGAACAGCTCCATCTTCATCGGGCTGGTGAGGTTTTCCTTCAGCAGCGACGTGTATTTGGCCTTCGCCTCCAGCGTGGCCGGATGTCCGGCGCGCCACGCGATCTTTCTGCCGTCGCGCGACATCACGGGGCCGCCATCATATCCGAACGTCTTCGTGATCTCGGTCTTCTTCGAGCCGTCGAGATTCATCTCCCACAGATCGAGGTCTCCGGACGCCATCGAGGTATAAATGATTTTCCTGGTCGCCGCATTCACCGTAGCTTCGGCATCGTAACCGGCGGCGTCGGTGAGACGCTTCCTGTCGCTGCCATCGTCCTTCGAGGTGACGATGTCGTAGCCAGGATAAACGGCCCATACATAGCCTTTGCTGTGGTCGGCTTCGGGAGGGCACGCGGGGCCCGCCATCTCGGTCGTGGCATAGAGGATGTGCTGGTTGTCGGGCAGGAAGTAGCCGCACGTGGTGCGTCCTTTACCGCTTGAGACCATATGCTGGTTCGAGCCGTCGGCGTTCATGACGAAGATCTGATCGCACTTGAGCGCGCCGCGCGTGGATTGGAAGATCAGCCGCTTGCCGTCAGGCGCCCAATAGGCCTCGGCGTTCTCGCCGCCGGACGTCAGTTGTTTGACGTCCGTGTAGAAATTGTCGGCAAGATTCGTGCTGGGCGCGCTGGCGGCCCAGACGAGGACTCCGGCAGTCAGCGCCGCGCAGGTGACGAGGAGATTCCGATACATGGCTCTCATTCTAAGCGCCGCCGAGCCGCCGGTCATGACCGTGCCGGAGACGGGTGTCGCACGGGTTGTCGCCAGTGGTAACCCGGCCCCATGCGCCAGCGTTACAATAACAGCCGTCATGTCCCCGGAACGCCGTGAATTTCTCCGTACGATAACTGCCAGCGCCGCCGCCCTGACGCTTGCCCGCACCGGCTTTGCTCAATCCGGGCCCGCCGCGGTCAAACTAACGGACAAAATCAGCCTTCTTACTGGAGCCGGCAATAACATCGTTTGCCTCGCCGGGGAAGGTGGATGCCTGCTCGCCGATTGCGGCGACGCGGCGCACGCCCAGGACGTGCTCAAACTCACCGGACCCGTCAAATCCGTTATCAACACCCACTGGCATACCGAATCCACTGGCGGCAACGATGCCATGGCCAAAGCGGGCGCGACGCTCGTCTCCCATGTCGATACCAGACTTTGGATGACTCAGGAGATTATCCACGACTGGGAGAAGAAGACCTTCCCGCCGCGGGCCAAAGAAGCGTTGCCCACTGAGACTTTTTACACGACCGGCAAAATGACGTTCGGCGGCGAGCCCATCGAGTACGGCTTCATGCCCAATGCTCACACCGACGGCGACATTTATATCCATTTCACGCAGTCGAACATCCTCGTCGCGGGCGATGCCGTGCAGCCGGGGCGCCTTCCGGTACTCGACTGGCCGACCAATGGCTGGATCGGCGGCATGCAGGACGCGCATCGCATCCTGCTGCGTATCGCCGACGATTCCACGAAGATCATTCCCGGCTCCGGACCCGTCATGACCAAAGCCGATCTGCAGGCCAACCTCGACACGGTAACTAAAATCCGCGAGCATCTCGTGGGGCTCCTCAAGAAGGGGAAGGGTCCGCAGAACATGATCGACGAGCAGGCGATGAAGGATTTCCAGCCGCAGCTTGCCGGCGACCCCAACGCTTTTATATACACTGCCTATCGCGGGCTGTGGGCGCACGCCCGTGAGCTCGGCGGTATCGTCTGACTTTCCAGCAATATAGAATATGGAGCAGCCGTCTCGATAAATGCGTACTTTGTTAATAGCCGCGGTCGCGGCAACTGCCCTGACAGCCGCCCCGCAACAGGCTGGGAATTCAGGCGCCCCGGCGGATGCGAACAAGGCTCTCGTCACCCGCTACTGCGTCACCTGCCACAACTCCAAACTCAAAACCGCGAACCTCGCCTTCGACGCGATGGACCTCGCGCACCCCGAGAAGAACGCCATCGTCTGGGAGCGCGCCATCCGCAAGCTGCGCGGAGGCATGATGCCGCCCCCCGGCATGCCCCGGCCACCGCTCGAAACGGTCAACTCCTTCGCGACGTATCTGGAGGATTCGCTCGATAAAGCCAGCGCCGCCAACTTCAACCCCGGCAGCGTGCGCATTCACCGGCTGAACCGCGCCGAGTATTCCAACGCCCTGCGCGACATCTTCGGCATCGAAGTCGACGCCGCGCCGCTGCTTCCGACCGACGACATCAGCGACGGATTCGACAACATCGCGAACGCTCTGAAGGTTTCGCCTTCGTTTCTCGAGCAGTACATCATGGCGGCGCGCGCCGTCGCCAAACAGGCGATCGGCACGCCTCTCACCAACAAAGACGTGAAGGTTAGTTTGCGCGGGATGGATGGCGACATCCCGCTGCCCCCAGGCGCGCGCAACGGCATCACCGCGAAGTTCCTCGCGCCGTATGAAGGCGACTATGAAATTCGCGCGTCCGGCAATCCCGCCGTTTTCACCGTGAACGGCGCCGCCGTTAATACCAGCGGACGCACCCATCTGACTGCCGGGGCCCACACCCTGATCGCCGCCAATGAAGCGCACAGCTTCGTCGAGAGTGAAGGCGAGCTCTTCGGATTCATCCCAGGCGCCGCCGGAACCGGCTATGCCAGTACGGGCACTGCGGGAGGCGGTGGTGGCGGACGCGGTGGACGTGGCGGCGGTCCGGCCATCAACATCGATGGACCGTTCAATCCCAAAGGCGATCCGGTTGACACCGTCAGCCGCACCCGTATCT
>DASZLP010000175.1:0-1594 GCA_035552355.1 Bryobacteraceae bacterium
CACCACACCTTCCGCCGGTGGGGGCACCGGCGGCACTTTTCGCGGATTCCGCGGTGCGGGTCAATCCGCCGCCGCGCCCGCCTTTTTCGTCGCCGGCTTCTTCTCGTACGGATATGGCTTCACATGCGTGCGCAGCGCCCAGGCTTCCCATTTCTCGGCCAGTGCCTTGGCGCGGTCGGGTTCCTTCTCGGCAAGATCGTGCAACTCGGTCCGGTCGGCTTTCATGTCGTAAAGTTCCCACGCGCCCTTTCGCCCGGCTCGGACCAGCTTCCAGTCGCCGACGCGGACGGCCGCGTTGCCAGGTGTCATTGAGCCGGCCGCGATAGCCCGGGGCCTTTTGATCTTCCACCATTTGCCCCACGCCCGCCTCGTGCGAATAGAGCCCCGTCAGTAGCGCTGCCCGCGTCGGGCAGCATCGCCCGGTGTTATAAAACTGCGTAAAGCGAAGTCCCTCCGCCGCGAGTTTGTCGATATTCGGCGTGGGAATTTCGCTCCCATAACAGCCGATGTCGCTGAAGCCCATGTCGTCGACCAGAATGACGATGATGTTGGGCTTCGCTTGCGCGAAGACGGGGCCGGCCGTTGCCACCAGCAGTGCGAAAAAGACGAGTGATGCAAGGAGTCGATGTAACATGCGCGGCGGTTCCTTTTCGGGGGTGAATCCTCAGGGCATCTTCTCCGCCTTCCTCGGGGGGACGAACGCGTTGGGCGCTAATTCACCATTCAGTTCCGGATCTTTTAGTTCGATGGTGATGAGTCCTCCCTCCGACTTTGCCGTCAGCTTCACCGCCCAGGGAATGCCGCCGATCAGGTCGTAGTGATCGAGCGTGAGAGTAAACCGCAGCACGCCGTCGGCGTCGAAGACGCTGTACTTCCTCGGCGTCAGCGTGGCCCGCTGAACCTCGCAGACGATCCGCTGGCCGCCGATGTTTCGCTCGACGCCGACGAGGGAGGGGCTGACGCCCACCACTCGGGCGTCGGCGGCACAGAAGAATTCGCCACTGATAACCGCCCAGGCCCGCGCCATTTTCGCGGCGCTCAAGCTGGCCGGCATCACCTGCCCGCGCCGCTCCGGATCGGGCGGCGCTTCGATCCACAATCCCCCCGGCGTAGCCGTCAAATCAAACACCGCCTGTCCGAATTTCCACGTCCGCATCCGCACAGAATCCGGCAGCCGCATCGCGATCGCCCCATCGAGATGAATGGTGTCGCCATTGCTGCGCGTAAGGGTGAGTGAAGTCTCTGCCGACAGCGAATGCACCCGCTGCGATCGCTCGCAAAGGTCATGCAGGGCCGAGGGTGCATCCACCCATTGATAAGCGGGCAGATGCTCGGCCGGCGGCGCGGCGCATCCCGCGCCCCAGGCAGCCATCGATAGAATGACAAGGGTGTGAAGAAGTCTCATGTGCGTGAGGCAAACCAATTCGTTTCGAGCCGGCGGAGTGTAACCGGGCGCGGAAGAAAATCACGTTTTGATGAGCATCATGTGGCACGGGCGGCTCGTTGTTATTTCCCATCAGAATTACGGGCGAGGCGCCCGTGCCACGCAAAGCAGTGCCGCCGGTGCCCTCACCGGCGGAATCGCGTACACATT
>DASZLP010000176.1:0-28157 GCA_035552355.1 Bryobacteraceae bacterium
CCGCGTCCCGTGTAAGCCGTTAAAGATTTGGCCTTACAAGTGGTCCATTCCCGGATTGTCCCCCCTTGTCGCGAAGTGGCGAGTTTGCCCCGGCGGCCAGTTAGGTGTTCTGGATCGTTACTACGCCTATGATCGCGGTTATCTTTGACGAATGATGCGGCCGTTGCTCCTTGTAGTAGACATGCAGAATGACTTTTTCGATAGCTGGCCCGCAGAGCCTCCCGCGAACGTCTCCTTCACTCAACGCGCGATCTGGTCGCGTCGATGCGGGCTCGTCGATGCGGGCTCATGGATACCCGGTAGTCTGGGCTCGTCAGGAGTTCGAACCAGATCTGAGCGATGCTTTCGTCCAAATGAGGTCAATCGGCGACGGCTTCCTTGACCGTCACCCTTGATGCCACAACAGCGTCGTCGATCGCTAAAGGCATAAAATCAAGATCGGAGACATGCATGGAGGTCACGTTACCAGCCGATTTGAGCAGACAGGTCGAGCAAGAGCTTGCCAGCGGCAGGTACCAAAGCCGCGAGGAACTGATCGAACAGGCTGTCAGGCACTTTTTGGACGAGCGCCAGCGTGGCCAATGTCGCCTCGCAGCGCTCCAGAGAATCGGTCAGGCCGTTGATCAGGCTGGCCTGTATGAGCGGGTGCTGATTGCCGACCAGCAATGACGGGCACATCGCTCGTCGTCCTGGATGCCTGCGTCCTCGCAAACTTCTCCCTCTGCGATACCCTCCTGCGCCTCGCTGAGCCACCGCGGCTTACGAGCCGAAATGGTCGGAGGAGATTATTCGTGAGACAACCCGTACGCTGGAATCGAAGCTCGCGTGGCCGAGTTCTCTGATCAGCTATCTCGAAGCCGAATTGCGGGCGCACTTCGGCGAGGCATGGATCAGCGGTTACGAGCCACTGATTCCTCGGATGACAAACGATGAAAAGGATCGCCATGTGCTGGCTGCTGCGATCCACTGCCAGGCGCCCATCATCATAACTTTCAACCTTCGCCACTTCAGGAGTGAGCACCTGGAGCGGTGGGGCATCCGCGCGCTGCACCCACAGTCCTTCCTGATTGAGATGTTTCGCCAGGAAGAAACGGTCGTAATGACGAAGCTGGAGCAACAGGCAGCCGACCGAGGCCGTAGCCTGCCTCAACTTCTCGAAATCTTCCCCATCAGGAAGCGTCAACCGCCCTTCAGACTCGCGGCGGGTACTTGGCGAGCTTGCGCTGCAGCGAACGCCGGTGCAGTCCCAGCAACTTTGCCGCCTGCGAGACGTTTCCATCGCAATCGCTCAGCACCCGCTGTATGTGTTCCCACTCGACGCGCGCGAGGCTTGGAACGGCCTGCGCGGGCGGCTCGTGCTCGCCCTCGACGATGCGTTTGTACGCGTTCAGGATCTGGTCCGCATCTGCCGGTTTGCTCAGGTAATGGTCGGCTCCGAGCCTCGTCGCGGTCAGCGCGGTGGCGATGCTGCCGTACCCGGTCAGCATGATAATGCAGGTGGTTTCGTCGAGTTGGCGCAGACCCTGCACGATATCGAGTCCGCTCATGCCGGGCAGGCGGAGGTCGACGATAGCGAGGTCGGGGCTCGATTGCGCGGAAAGCTGGAGCGCGCCGGCGCCATCCGCCGCGCCATGGGTTTCCCATCCGCGGGATTCAAACGCGCGGCAGAGCCGGTTGCGGAAAATATCGTCGTCGTCGACGATTAGCGCGGCCCGCGACGGCTCTGTGGCTTCACTCGGCATTTTTCAACCCAAGCGGCAGCTCGAACGTGGCGAGCGTGCCAGTCAGCGGAGAGGATTCGAAGGTGAGCCGCCCACCCAGTTGCTCGGCAAGCGTGCGGACGAGAAACGTTCCGAGCCCCATTCCTTTGCCGGGCTCTTTGGTGGTGAAGAACGGCTCGCCGATGCGGCGCAGCGTGTTAGGCGACATCCCATTTCCGTAGTCGGCGACGACGAACTGGAAACGATCGCCGGTGTGGCGGCCGAGGACTCGCACGGGCGCCCCAGGGCCGCTGGCTTCAAGTGCATTCCGCGTGAGCGCGATCAGTGCCTGGGCGACTGCGCGGCGCGGGATCGTCAGTGTCATCGGTTGGCCGGTGGAAACCTCGACGCGCAGCCGTTCCGGCTGTTGAATTTCGCGGCAGACATCGTCGAGGAGTTCGCCGGGAGCGACGGCCTCCGCCGCCTGCGCGGCGGGCTGGGCCCCTTGCGCGCTCATTCGCCACAGGATTTCCCGGCAGCGATCGACTTCCGTCCGGATCAGCCGGCTATCCTCGGCGATGGCTTCGTTGCGGGCCGTGTTGGTGGCATAGAGCTCGAGTTCACGCGCCACGACTGCGATGGTTCCAAGCGGCGTATTGAGCTCGTGCGCCGCGCCGGCGGAAAGCGTTGCGAGCGATGCGAGGCGGTCGCGTCTGGCGAGCTCCGCCTCCATCCGCAGCAGCGAGTTCTCGTGCTGGCGAAGAAGCTCGGAAATTTTTCCCGAGAACAGGGCGACGAGCGCGGCGGCGACGCCGAAGCCGATCCACATGCCAATGAGGTGGAGATTCGCGCCATCCTCCGCATGATGCATTTCGAGCGCGGGAATGGGGCGGTAGACACGGAAGAGCAGTCCGAAACAGAGAGTGGAGAGCGCGCCGAGAAGCCACGTCCAGCGCTTGGTGAGAATTATGGCGGAGAGCGTGATGTGGACCAGGTAGAGGAGGCTGAACGGATTGGTGGGTCCGCCGGAAAGCATCAGGAGGAAGGTGAGGCAGAGCGTGTCGAGTACGAAGGCCCAGGCGACGAGCGTCGATGTCGCGATGCGGCGGGATTGGCCGGGGCGTGCGCTGCGCGCGGCGAGCAGCAAATTACTGGCGGCCACCAGAGCGGGTGCGATCGCGAACGCTCCGATGGGCAAATCAATGCCGAGCGCATAACGGACAAACAGCGCAGTCGCGATCTGGCCGAGCGCCATGCCGTAGCGCAGGCGCACGATCCAGGGTAGAGCGATCTGGGGCGCGGCTTCCGGAACTGGCGGGGCGGGGCTCACGTGGACCTTCTATTCATGCTAGATCGGCGCGGGCGCTATAAAAGCCGGCCGCGACAATTTGCCGCACGGGCGTCATTCGCACGCTTTTCCTATACTGGAAGGCATGAAGCGCTTATACCGATGGATCGCGGTTTCGATGCTGGCCTGCCTGATGGCAGCGGCGGGGTGGGCGCAGGCGCCCGCGGGCAGGAAGTCGTATACGTTTCACGGCAAAGTCGAAGCGGTCGCGGCTGACGGCCTTACGGTGAACGGCGAAAAGGTCGAAGGCTGGATGGATGCGATGACGATGAAGTATAAGGTCGACGATCCGAAGATCCTGAAGACTGTCAAACCCGGTGATCAGATCACCGCGACGGTGTACCAGGGCGACATGTCGCTTCACAAAGTGCAGGTCGCGCCGAAGACGTCGAAGTAGTTTGACGTAAACACATGTATTCGAAAACGCGCCGCCGTGTATTGACCGCGGTCGCCGTTGCATGCGTCGGCCTCGGCGGATATCTGCTCTGGCCTTCCGCGCTGCATTTTCTCGCGCAAAAAATTGTCGAGTCGCGGACACTGGGTCCTGGCAAGACCGCGCCCGATTTCACGCTGAAAGACGCCAGAGGCGCAGCCGTGAAGCTCAGCAGTCTCAAAGGCAAGGTCGTGATTCTGAACTTTTGGGCGACCTGGTGCGGGCCGTGCAAGACCGAGATTCCCTGGTTTATCGAATTCGAGAAGACCTATGCGCCGCGCGGGTTCACGGTACTCGGCGTGTCGATGGACGAGGACGGCTGGACGGTCATCAATCCCTATGTCGCGGCGTCGAAGGTCAACTATCCGATCGTGCTGGGGAATGAGACGGTGAATCAGTTGTATGGCGGGTTCGATGCGCTGCCCACCACCCTTGTGATCGCCCGCGACGGGAAGGTAGCGTTCCTGCATGAGGGGTTGATCGGCCGGGACGAGTACGAAAAGGAGATTCGCGCGCTCCTGTAAACACGGCTGTTTACCCGCGCCGGAGAGCAAGACGATATTCGCGCCGCGCGCCGGCTTCTTCGTACCGGCGCTTCTCGTCGCCGGTTTCCGGAATAATCGGCGGCACTTCGACGCCCCGTCCATTGGCGTCGATGGCGACGAAGGTCAGGAAAGCCGAAGAGACGTGCTGCTCGCTGCCGCGGATAAGATCCTCGACCCAGACCTTCACGCCGACTTCCATTGAGGTGCGGAAAGCGCGATTCACACTGGAGCGCAGCCGCACCCACTGGCCGATCTTCACCGGGTGAATGAAGTCCATGTGGTCGACCGACGCGGTCACGACCACATGGCGGCAATGTTTCATGGCCGCAATCGCGCCGGCCAGATCGACAAGATGCATGATCTTGCCGCCGAGAAGATTGCCGAGTCCGTTGGCGTCGTTCGGCAGGGCCAGCTCCGAATATTCAGCGGCCGATTCGCTGACGCGGCGTCCTTCCATTCAATGGCCGGTTTGGCGGAAATATGCATCCACGCAGGCGCGCGCCTGGCGTTCGAGTGGGCGCGATTCCGCGATGGAGTCCGACGCATTTACATTGAGGTTCCCGACGGCGACGGGGTGATGATTGCGCTCGCTCGACCACGCCACCTCGACAACGCCTCCGCTGTTGGCGCGGATCAGAAAACGAAAGGCATCGGCTTCGGCCTGGGCGGCGCGTCCGCAGCTTGCGCGCGCGTATCCGCGATTGCACTCGGGGAGCAGACCGCCGCTCACGGGCGTGCCCGGCTCGGCCGCGCATTCACCTCCGTGCAGATCTGACAGGGGCGCGGGGCGCGAATCCGGCAGGAAGAAAGGGCAGGCCATTGAGACTCGACGCTATAGTAACAAGTGCCAATGGGAACCAGTCGTCTCGAAATTCTGCTGTCGATGGTGGACCGCAATCCCGCGGATGGATTCGCGCGCTACGGGCTCGCCATGGAATACGTGAACGCGGGCGACCTCGTGACGGCGGTCGATCATTTCACGCAACTGCTCGAGCACAATCCCAATTACGCCGCGGCGTATTTCCACGGCGGGCAGACGCTCGAGAAGCTGGGACGCATCGATGAAGCCAGAGGCCTTTACCGCCGCGGCATCGAAGTCACCGGGGCGATGGGCGACGACCATACACGAAGCGAACTGCAGGCGGCTTTGAGTACGCTGGGCTGATTGCGGGTTTTCGTGGCGCGGGCACTCAGCCGCCGCGCCGGCACTCTTGCCGGCGCTTGTCAGATGTCATGGATGGCAGAAACTCCTGGACGATCGACGCGCGCCGGTTTACTGCAGGCCTTCACTGCGCGAAGTCCATGGAGATTGCGTCGCCGGCGATGCCTTTCGCGGCGTCCGCTTTGGAGCCCGCCTTGTATGCCACCGTTACGTGGCGGGCTTTCTGCGCACCGCAGGAAAGAGTTTCTCCGCTTTTGATCTCGAACTGCTGCGTGTCGTGAACGAGCAGCGTCACATTTTTGCCGTCATCGCTCCGCACGCCGAGGCGAAGCTGCTTGCCCGCGCAATCGACGCGCATGAGATTGCCTTTGATCTTCGGCGCGTTGGAATCGTCGAACCACTCCACCGTGTTGGCGGCTTCTTTGGCGGAGAGCGGGCGGGTATTGGTGCGCGCTTCGAGGTCCGCCAGATCTTTGCGAGCTTCGTTCTTGAGGCGATTGATCTCTGCGGCTTTGGCGGCGGCATCGCGGCGGCGTTCCGCATCTTCGGCGTCGAGGCGCTGCTGCTCGATCAGGCCGCGCGCGCTGAGATACTGCTCGCGAAGCTGAACGTTCGGGGCCGCCTGCGCTGCGGCCACCCAGGCGCGTCCGGCTTCGGCGTATTGCTTCTGGTCCACGCAGAGCTGCGCATACTTCGCCCACCATTCGTTATTGCGGGGCGCCAGATTGACGGCCTGTTTCCACTCGGCCAGGCGGCGCGCCGGATCGGTGAGCTTCTCGCCAAACACCCAGTGGGCTTCGGCGTATTTTGAATCGATGGTGAGAGCTTCCTTGAGAATCTCAATCGCTTTGGCGGGATCGCTTTCGAGACTCGCATACGCCGTGAGCGCGACGAAATTGCGCGTGCCGGCCTTGCGTGCGGCCTCCATATAGGTGCGCGCTTTGCCGGAATCGCCGACGCGCATGGCGAGCAGCGCGAGACCTTCGTTGGCCTCCGCAACGTGCTTGCCGGACTGGAGCAGCGATTGATATATCGCCGGACGCGGGCGTAAGCAGGTCGGCGCGCATCAGATCGCCTTCGTCCGAAGTCAGAAACGTTGTGTTGAGATCGCGGTCGGGATTGAGCGGGCGGCTGGGCGCGGCCGCGGTATTGAAAACGCCCGCCGCGAAATAGCGATCGACGTCCGCGTCGAACTTCGCGGCATCTTCTCCAAAGGCGTTGCGGCCCGCGGCGGCCGTATCCATGCCCGCCGCGAGATTGTGCAGGTAGATCTTCGCCTTGCCGGTTAGATCGGGCTGCGTAAGAATGCGATCGAGAAGCGCCCAGTCGCGCGTGCGTTCGGCAATCGGAGGCGGCGCACCCCAGGTGACGCGCACGGCATTCGATTCGATCGTGCTGAAGAATGTCTCGAGCGCGGTCTCGATCGGCGCGGGCATCTTCGAGAAATTTGTTTCCAGCAGCTTGCGCGTCAGCTCTCGGACTAGTTCTTTCGGAAGCTGCGCTTCGGCCGTCGTGCACGCCATCAGCCGGTCCCGGCCGATCAGCAGCCCGGTGGGGCACTGGCCGTGCATATCCTGCGCGTTTTTGAAGACAATGATGCGGAGCGGCGGGTCGAGCCGCAGATCCGGCTGCGCGGTTCCTTCCACGCCCATCACCGTGCCCAGCGCGAAGCTCACCTGCTCGAACTGGCTCAGCGCCTGCGTCGCGGAGCGGCGGCCATCATCGCTGATGGCTTCGAAAGATTCGAAGCGGGCTTTGATCCAGCGGGGTTCGGCTGACCGGCTGACCGGTGGGATCGACAGCAAAAGCGACACGCCGCACAAGAGAGTCCGAATCCCATACGACATTTTGTTCATCGGTCCTTTCTTAATTATGAATGCGCGGGAGGCGCTGCGGGAACCAATTTGCAGAACTCCGGGCCGCGCGAGCCGGAGTCCAACCCCCCGTGTCCCAGGAGCCTTGCAATACATAGGGTTTAGCTGATCGCTCCAGTACCGATTTGAAACGTTTTGCGTATTTTTAACCCGGAACGCATGCTAGACTACCTCTTCTGCGGCGGCCGGCCAGCGCCCTGTGTGCCGCCGATCAGAGACTTCTGTGCGAAAGATACTGACGGCCAGAAACGCGGCAATCTGTTTGCTGCTCGCGCCATTGGCTTCTTTTGCACAATCCCAGCTGATTATCTCCCAGCCGATCCCGCTGACAGGCGGCGGCAGTTGGTTTAATTCACTCGGGGATTTCGGAGCCTCTGCCAACGCGTCGGGCACCACCGGCGCCGACTGGGCCAATTTCAGTTACTCCTGCTACGGATTGTTCGGCCAGGCGGAAGTGGGAGCTACCGTTGGCCTTTCGGGAGCCTGCTCGGGAAGCGCCTCCCTCGGTGACGACACCGGCAGCATAAGAAGCAATTACTTTTCCGTCTCCATCTGGGGCGATGGCGGCGGATCGCTCGAGTTGCTCGATTTCAGGAACGATCTGATGGCGTCCGTTCCCCTGATCGGTTACATCGTTCCCCTTTGGCAGCAATACAGCTTGCCCTTCGAAGGGCAGGGAACCTTCGCCGTCGTCCCCAGCCCCGAGCCCGGCACGATCCTGCTCGTCGCCACCGCCGGGCTCGCGATTGCAATCAGGCGCCGCCCTTTTCCTGGAAAACCTTCGCGCCTGGGCCCGACTGCCTCTGCACGTTTGCGTAGTAGATAATCAAGTTGGGTTGAAATGATCGAGGACCTGATCCGCCGGGCCCGGCGGCGATTCCTGCTCAACGAGACGCTCGCGCAGTCCGCGCTGGCGGCGGCCGTCGTGGTCGCGGGTTTTGTCCTGATCCTGATCTTTGGCACACGCTATCTCGAATGGTGGAGTCTTGGGATTTTCGCAGTCGCCGGCATCGGCGTAGGCGCGTGGCGCGTGATTCGGCAGACTCCGAACGCCTATACGACGGCTCTGCGGGTCGACGAGAATGCCGGCTTACACGACGCGCTCTCGACAGCGCTCTATTTCGGCGGCGGTCCGCCGGTCGCGCTCGCGGGTACCGCTGAGTTTCGTCAGGCGCAACGGCGGCAGGCGGAAACGGCCGCCGGCGATGTGCAACTCGATCGGGCAGTCCCGTTCCTTGTGCCGCGGTCGCTTTACGTCATGGCCGCGCTGTGCGTGCTGGCGTCGGCTCTGATCGCGCTTCGTTTCGGCTTCGGCCACACGCTCAATCTGCGCGCCCCGCTCACGCAGGTGCTTTTCGAGGACCAGGCCATTCGCGACGCGAAGAAGGCAAAGTCGCCGCTTCCGAAATCGAAGAACTGGATGCAGGAGGCGCAGTCGCTGTTGTCGAAGCTGGGCCTCGGTCCGCAGCCGGAACAGCCCCTGCCGGGCGACGAGGATGCGCTCGACAAAGCGATCGAACAGGCGCTCGATAATCCAGGCGCGACCAGCGCGAAATCGGACAAAGGCGCCGGGCAAAGCAAAACGGGACAGGG
Source organism: Bryobacteraceae bacterium (assembly GCA_035552355.1). Lineage (GTDB taxonomy): Bacteria > Acidobacteriota > Terriglobia > Bryobacterales > Bryobacteraceae > BOG-234. The sequence continues at coordinate 8,656 of DASZLP010000176.1, forward strand.
CAAGGCCGGCGACCCGTCGCAGGATTCTCCGAACGGCGATCCGATCGACAATGGCGAGCAGCAACAGGCCGGCAACGATCAGAACGGTCAGGACGCGCAGAACCAGAAGGGCAACGACGCGAACGCGAAATCTTCCAATCAGGCGGGCAGTCGGCGCGACAAGGAAAGCCTGCTGGCGCGCTTGAAAGACGCCGTTTCGAACATGCTGTCGAAGAACGACAACAACCAGGACACTTCGGCGCAGAAGAACCAGCAGTCCGCGAATAACGAGCCTCCGAAGAGCGGCCAGGGGCAGGCCGGAAAGAATCAGCAGGATAAAGGCGAGAGCCAGTCGGAGGCCGAAGGGCAGCCGGATGCGGATACACAAGGTGGCCAGCAGGCGCAGGGCAAGCTGAATTCAGCTTCAAACAAGACGCCCGCGCAGGGCGGCAGCGGCATCGGTAATCAGGACGGATCGAAAGAGATCAAAGCCGCCGAGCAGTTGAAGGCGATGGGCAAGATCAGCGAGATCATCGGCCAGCGCGCGGCGACGGTATCGGGCGAGACGACGGTCGAGGTGCAATCGGGCAGCCAGAAACTGCACACGGATTACTCGACCACAGCGGCAGCCCACACGGAGACGGATGGCGACGTGACGCGCGATGAGATCCCGCTCGCGCTGCAGTCTTACGTCCAGCAGTATTTCGCGGAAGTGCGGAAGAGCGGCGCGAAGAAGAAAGAATGAGGCCGTGGCGCGGGCACTCACTCATGCCCGCAGCGTCGGCTTCAGCCGCCGTCCTCCCCCTTACAGCGCACTCAGAAACGCCACCAGGTCGTCCTTTTCCCTTGCCGAAAATCCGATGTGGAAGCGGCTGTCATAGAAGTTGACGACATCCATGAGCGACCCCGCCGACCCGTTATGGAAATACGGCGCGCGGGCGGCGAGACCGCGAAGCGTCGGCGCTTTCATTCGTCCGATATCTTTCCAGCGTCCGGTGATCAAGGCGCGTCCGGGGTCGGTCGTGATTTTCGTTTCCTGCGTCATCCTGTTGCGCAGCGTAATTCGCGGCAGATAAGCAATGTCGAGCGGGCTGGCCAGTCCCGCGACGCCCGTATCCATTGTCGAGATCGTGGAGTGATTGCCCGCGTTCGGAGAATTGTGGCAAGTCCCGCAGGCGCCCGTGATGCGCGCGACGTTCAGGTCGTCGTTGAAGCCGGCAACATCGGTGATGTCGAACGGCTTTTGATCGAAGAGCACCTGGCCGCGCACAATCGCAGCGCGGCGATTCTCGCGCGGATCGGATTCCGGCTGGACGTCCTGATAAACGCGTCCGTAGGGGACTTTCGACCACTCATCGAAGAGGCGGAACGCGTTCTCCGCCTTGATGCCGTGCGGATCGCCGCCCCTGCGATCGTTGATGCCGGGAACAAACGACGGCACGGTCTTCGCCGCGAGAATCGCGGGGCCGCCGATGGCGCCATCCGCATCGAGCCTTCCGGCATCGCGATCGGAAGTCTGCGCAGTGACGAGATTCATTTCGTAATCGACCAGCGCCTGCTGCTGTTGCGGAGACAGAGGCGTTGTGGCCTGTGCGTGCCGGGTGGCGGCGTCGAGAGCCTGATGAGTGAGGTCCGAGACCGATTCGCGCCCGTCCCACATCACCGTGCTCAGGAGGTGCAGGTTCGTGACGGGCAGCGGGCGCCGGTAGGCCGACACCACGGCGCGATCGTTGCATCCGTATGGATTTTCGACGCTCACGATTTCGAATTCGGCATTCGCCGGCACCGGGAGCGCCATGCGGATCAGGCCTCGTTCGCGCAGAAGACTGTACGCCGCGCGGCGGGCGGGGAGCGTCGAGACATCCATGCCGCGATCGCAGTTCGATCCGTCATTGGTGCGGAAGATCGGGTCGAGTCCTTTGGTGGCTTCGAAGCGCGTTTGGATTTCCGCGGTGGAAATCGTCCAGTCCTGGGCGGGGCGGTGGCAGGTTGCGCAACTGCGTCCGCTCGACGCGAGAGGCTCGAAGAACGGGCCGGTCAGAGCCACGGGGCTGCCGTCGGTATGGATGGTTGCGATTGTGCCCGCGGGGTCGGGGAAGACTGCCGGTTGTTGCGTTCCCGCGAAGGCCAGGCAGACAAGCGCTGGCACGATTGCCGGCGCGGCGGGCAAGAGTGCCCGCGCCACGGTCATCTTCAGAACCAGACTCCGGGGGACGACTGCGCGACGTACCACATCGTGTTGTTACTGCCCACCGTGAACACGTTGATAAGGCCGTTCGGATCGAGCGCAGGGCTCGGCGGGTCGATAAGCTGGCCGCCGATGCCGCCCCAGTTTGACCACGGTCCCGACGGACTCGTCTGCCAGATGTTGTACATCACGTTGTCCATGCCGCGGGCGAAAACTTCGATCCTGCCGTCCTGATTGTTCGCGGCGGCAACGTCGCCCTGGAAGCCGTTCCCGAGATAAGCCCAGTCCGACCAGTTATATCCGCCGGCCGCTGTTTGCGACGAGGTCCAGATGGAAGAGTCGGCGCGCGTGGCGAACAACTGCAGCCGCCCGTCAGAATTGGTCGCGACGACCGGGGCGCTCACAGTGCCGCCGAGCAGGCACCACCAGGAAGACCATGAATCGGCGCCCGCAGTATTCTGAATCGTCCACCAGAATTTGCCGTCGGAATCGCCGACGAAAAGGATCAGCCGGCTGTCGGCATTGCGCCCGACCGTCGGAGCGCGGTCGACTTCGCCGACGATTTCATCTCCCGCCGACCAGCCTCCATTCGGAGATGTTTGCCACACGTGCCACAGAGAGTTACTGGTTGTGTGCATGAAGATTTCCAGACGGCCATCGGCGTTCATGGCCGTGGCGATGTCGTCGAGGCCGCTGCCGCCGAGCGAGTACCAACCCACCCAGTTTGTGCCGCCGGGTGTCGTCTGCGATGTGGTCCAGATTGTGTTGTTGGTGCCGAGGACAAACAACTGCAGGCGTCCGTCGGCGTTGACGGCGACAGTGGGATCGTTGATGATCTGGCCGCCGAGGCCCATCCACTGAGACCATGTCGTGCTCCCGGCCGCGGTTTGCACAATGTGCCAGACCGTATTGTCCTGGGCGCGCGCGAAGACTTCCAGACGGCCGTCTGGATTTTTAGCAACGGCGACTTTGCCTGCGAGCCAGCCGCCGAGGCCGGTCCACTGGCTTGTGGCCGCGGGAGCATCCGCGATCGAAATGATACCGAGAAAAGTGAAGATAGCGAGGTTCCTGAAAGACATCCTGCCCGATAGTACGGCGCGGAAAATCCGGCGGTCAATCATGCGGCCGCGTGCTTCGGTGTTCCTTCGAACCGGGTTCCCCAGTCACGAGTGGCGCGTGATACACGACGCTCATGCCCTTCGAAAATGGCACTGTCGGGAAGGGCACAGTAGCCTCACTGCTTCCGAAAGAGCATCCAGAAGAGATCTTCCGACGGATAAGGGAGCACAAGTCGATCGGGAAGAATTCCGCCGAGGCGATGAACCCACGCGCTCTTGATTTGATGCTCGATCAGCGATCGCGCGTGTTCCCAGCTTATTCGTTTACCGGGATGTCCGCCCGCGACGCGCGTGAATCCGAGCCGGCTCGCGAGCAATTCGAGGCTGCGCCGGCTGAAGTAATGGAGAACCCCCGGCGGGCTGTATTCGTGCCAGTGCTTTCCAAACGCGCGGGCCGTGAGACTCCGGGAGTCCCACGTCTCGATGAGCAGGAGCCCGCCGTCGCGCGTGAGACCGGCGGCTTTTTCGAGGGCACGCCGTGGATCGACGAAGTGCCCCAGCACCTGGATGATGCTGATCAGGTCGTATCGCTGCGACGTGTCGAAGTCTTCGAGAGTGCCGGTATGGATCGAAAGATCGAGACGCTCCCGGCCATAGCGCGCCATCGTCTCATTGGGTTCGAGGCCTTCGACATGCCATCCTTCCGCGCGGAATCCGTCGCACAGAAAACCGCTCGCCGCGCCTACATCGAGCAGACGGCCCGGATTCGTGTACGGCGCGATGCGGCGGGCGTACCGGCGAGCATGCGCGCGGAGCAGAGCGCTTTCGCTGAGATAGTCGGGATAGCCGTCGCCGCCTCCGAAGAAATAGTCGTCGGAATAGACAACCGCGACGTGATCGGCCGGCGGCTTCCACTCGGCGAACCGATGGCGGCAGGCAGGGCACTCGCGAATCGGAAATTCGCCCCGCACAGACAAGACGCGGCGTGTTTCAGAATCGCAGACGGGACAGCGCCACCCCACTTCCTGAGCAGAGCACAGGAGGGCTGGAAAACTCACCAGCCCTTTGTCATTTTTAGCGCGGTTTCGGCTCCCAAAGGGCGAACACGGCGCCGGCCGGGTCCTGCAGAATGCTCAGCGATCCCATCCCCATGACTTCCATCACGTCCTGCAGGACTGTGGCGCCGAGCGACTTCGCTTTAGCGGTCGAAGCCTTGATGTCGTCAACGTTGACGTAAGACAGCCAGGACGAAGGAGCGCCAGGCGTCATCTGCTTCGTCATGCCGCCGCCCGTGCCCGAGCCGACGCCGACCATCGTGTAAGTCGTGCCGTCGCCCATCGGCACATCTTCGAGCTTCCAGTCAAAGAGCTGGCCGTAAAAGGACTTCGCTTTTTCCAGGTCCGTTGTATGCAGTTCCACGTGTACGAAGGGGTTTGCCATTCGATCTCCTCACTGCCCAATATGACGGAGGAGTTGGAGGAAAATCGACACCGAAGCGGAGAAACTTTGATTAAAAGTGAGCCCTTAACTGAATTGTGACGCGAACTGTGTGGGGCAATCTGTGGGGTGTCGAGTAACGGCCGCCGGATGCATCCTGCCCTACTCGTTCTGCCAGGGCTTGTCGTGCTTACCGCTGTCGCGCCCCTCGACACGATCGTAGACGTAGAGATTCGACACCGTGCCGAGCGACTCGTTGTAAAGGCTTGTGAGATTGAGCGCTTCCCGAAGGTCTTCCTGAAAATTCTGGATTTCCTTCAGCTCTTCCGCCAACGCCGGCTTGCGCTTGCCGCTCGGCGTGGTGAAAAACTTCTGGTAACCGCCATCGGTGAGCGTGCCGATTTCGCTGCTCATTACAACCCCGGCGCGCTCCACCGCGCGAGGGATATCGTTTGTCCCCGGCTCGAAGATCGCCGCCACGCCGTTCCGCTCGATGCGGGTCCTGCCGCCGCCAGTTGATTCCACCCGAAAGCCCGCGGCGCGCGCGGCGTTCATGTGGTCTTCGAACTTCAACTGCTTCGGACGCTCACGGCGGAAGAACATAGGCTCCACTCATTATAATTGCGGGGTGTCCTCCGGCCCCTGCGTACTCTCGATCGACGAAGGAACCACCAGCGCGCGGGCGGCTCTTTACAACCGGCGCGGCGAGCGCATCGCGACGCACGCCGTGCCCGTGCCGGCGCGCTTCCCCCATCCGGGCTGGGTCGAGCAGGATGCGCGCGAAATCTGGCGCGCCCAGATGTCCGCCGTCAAAGCTGTGCTGGAAACGGCGGGCGGCACATCCGGCATCGCGACCTGCGGCATCACCAACCAGCGCGAAACCACGATCGTGTGGGACCGCTCGACCGGCGAACCCATAACATCCGCCATCGTCTGGCAGTGCCGCCGGACCGCCGACATGTGCGCGGAACTCGCCCGCTCCAGCAACGCCGCATGGATCGAACGCCGCACGGGTCTCGTCATCGACGCCTACTTTTCCGCGACGAAGATCCGCTGGATCCTCGAGAACGTGCCGGACGCGCGCGCGAAAGCGGCGAACGGCGACATCCTCTTCGGCACGGTCGAGACATGGCTGATCTGGAACCTTACCGGCGGCAGGCATCACGTCACCGATGTCACCAACGCGTCGCGCACGATGTTAATGGATCTCACGACCGGCGCGTGGGACCACGACCTGCTGGGCGTCTTCGAAATCCCGCGGGCGATGCTCCCGCGCATCGTGCCGTCGACCGGGCAAGTCGGCGTCATCGACGACGGATTGCCCGGCGCCGGAATTCCTATCAGCGGCATCGCGGGCGATCAGCAGGCCGCCCTCGCCGGACAGGTCTGCTTCCGCCCGGGCCTTTCGAAGAACACTTATGGCACCGGTTGCTTCGCGCTGACTAACGCCGGTGAGCGGGTGCCGCAGTCGATCCATCGTCTGCTCGGAACGCGCGCGGTGTCGCTCGATTCGAGACCGCGCTTCGCCGTCGAAGGCAGCGTTTTCGTGGCCGGCGCCGTGATCCAGTGGCTGCGCGATGAGCTGGGTCTGGTTGCGACAGCCGGCGAATCCGAAGCGCTCGCGATGAGTGTGCCCGATACCGGCGGCGTGTATGCCGTCCCGGCCTTCGTCGGACTAGGCGCGCCTTACTGGGATTCCAAAGCGCGCGGCCTGATCAGCGGCCTCACACGGTCCAGTAATAAAGCGCACATCGTCCGCGCGGCGCTCGAGAGCATCGCCTTTCAAAGCAAAGAACTGATCGATGCGATGGAGGCCGATTCCGGTGAACGCCTCATCGAGTTAAGGGTCGACGGCGGCGCTACGGTTAATAACTTCCTTATGCAATTCCAGGCCGATATTCTGGGCAAAAAAGTAATTCGGCCGATGGATGTGGAAACAACGGCGCTCGGCGCAGCGTATCTGGCGGGCATCGCGGAAGGCGTCTGGGCCGGCGGGGAAGAAGTCGAGAGCTTCTGGCGCATCGATCGCGTATTCGAACCGCGCATGCCTGAGACCGAGCGGCTGGAGTTGATAAACGGCTGGCAAAAAGCGGTGATGCGCGCAAGGTCTGACTTACAATAGTTACTTGGCACTTCGAACGCTGTTTTTGAATCCACCTTCTTTCGAAGGCTTTGACGGAGGCGCGAGCTCCCGCTGGCCTGCATCGCGGGAGATCGAGTCCTATTGGTATCCGGTATGGCTCTGCTATCCGGCCGGTATGCTTTCGGACAGCAAGGTGCTGGACGCGCCTCCGCACAAGATCTCAATCGAACAAACGGTGGCGATGGCGAAGGATTTCGAACTGCTTGTTCTTTTCACTTCCACGCCTGGCTTTGAAGTCGACTGCAAAATCGCCGAGATGATGAAGCAGTCTAATCCTGGCATGAAGGTCTGCTTCGTGGGCCCCCCGGTGACCGTCGAGCCGGAGAAAACGCTGCGCGCGTCGGACGCGATCGATTTCATTATCCGGCGGGAATTCGATTATCAGATCGTCGATTACGCAAACGGCAAGCCGATCGAGGAAATTCCCGGCGCGAGTTTCCGCAGGGACGGCGCCATTGTAAATAATCCGGAAGCGCCGATGATCGAAAATCTCGACGCGCTGCCGTGGGTCACGAAGGTTTACAAGCGCGATCTGGATATCCGGAATTACAACGTCCCATTTCTGCTGAATCCATTTCTGTCGATGTATACGTCGCGGGGGTGTCCGGCGATGTGCACATTTTGTCTGTGGCCGCAGACGCATTCGGGACACCGTTGGAGGCTGCGGTCGAGCGACGACATCCGCGATGAAGTGAAGTACGCGCTTGAAGCCTTCCCGCACCTGAAGGAAATTTTCTTCGACGACGATACATTCAACTATCGCAAAGACCGAACCATCGAGATCTGCGCGAAGCTGAAGCCGCTGAACTTCACGTGGTCGTGCACGTCGCGCGTCACGACGGATTACGACACGCTCAAGGCAATGAAGGAAGCCGGCTGCCGGCTGCTGATTGTGGGATACGAGTCGGGCGATGCGCAAATCCTGAAGAACATCAAGAAGGGCGCGACCATCGACATGGCCGAGCGCTTCACGGCGAACTGCAAGAAGCTGGGCCTCGTAATCCACGGCGATTTCATCGTGGGCCTGCCCGGCGAGACGCGCGAAAGCATCCGGAAGACGATCGACTTCGCCAAGAAGCTCGACAACGAAACGATTCAGGTTTCGATCGCGCATCCGTATCCGGGCACGGAGTTTTATCAGTACGCCGAGAAAAACAATCTCATTTCGATCGGCAACATCGTCGACGAGCGCGGAAATCAGTTGCCGAAGGTGGTCTACGAGAATCTGAACGAAGCCGAGCTGATGGATTGGGTGGAGCGCTTCTACAGCGAGTACTACTTCCGGCCGCGCGTGGTGTGGCGGATGGTGCGTAAGGTGATCTTCAATTCGCACGACCGGAAGCGGCTGACCAAAGAAGCCCGTGAATATCTGGCCCTGCGCGCAAGGCGGAAGAAATTCATTTCAGAGCAGCGGCAGCAGACAGCGGTTTCGGCGAATGCGGGGGACTAGCGCACAGGCCGAAGGGCCGTTGTGCGCAACGAAACAAACAAACGACCTCGCTGCCCGCACGCGACTGTTCACGGTCCTGACCATCCTCAGCAACGTCGCGGGAAATTCCTTCCTCACGAAAGGCATGCAACAGCTCGGCAGCGTAGGCAATACGCCGCTCGCGCTGATCGAGGCGCTGTTCCATCCGCTGGTCGCGCTCGGAGTGGCGCTGCTGATCGTCTGGACCCTCACCCACATGGCGCTCCTCAGTTGGGCGGACTTGAGCTACGTTATGCCCGTGACCGCCATGGGCTACGTGGTAACCGCGTTCGCCGCGCGCGTGTTCCTCGGCGAGAACGTTTCGATCGCCCGTTGGACCGGGATCGTGCTGGTGACGGCGGGCGTGACGCTGGTGGGCCGAACTGCGAGTTCCACATCGGTGATTGAAGGCAATCCGCGATGAAGTGGGTGCTGGTCCTGATGGTGATCTGCGCGACGACCGTCGGCGATGTCTTCCGTTCACTCGGCATGCGCCAGCACGAGATCCACGATTTCCGCCTGGGCGCGATCGGCAGCGCACTCGGAATCGTAGCGCGCAATTCGTATGTGATCATTTCGACCTGCGCGATGGCGGTGTCGTTCTTTTCCTTCATGAAGCTGGTGTCGATCGCGCCGATGAGCTTCGCGGTGCCGATGTCGGCCGCGACCTTCATTCCGGAAACCGTGCTCGCGCGGCTGGTCCTGAAAGAGCGCGTGGACTGGCGCCGCTGGATCGGCATCGGGTTGATCCTGATCGGCGTCGTTTTCATTTCTCAATGAACGCCGTTGCCGCCCTGCTGGTCGTCTGCGGCGCGGCTTACAATCTGCTGGCGATCATCGCTGCGATCCGATTCCGCCGCCAACGCCCCGCGCTAACCGTATTCGCTCCGCCCGTCTCTATTCTCAAACCGGTGCGCGGACGCGATGCGCATTTCCACGAAGCCATCCGCTCGCACGCGGCGCAATACTATCCCCAATTCGAGCTGCTCTTCGGCACGGCGGACCCCAACGATCCCGCGCTGGACGATATCGCGAGCCTGCGGGCCGAATTTCCTAATGTGCCCATCCGGGTCGTGAACACAAACAACGACGCGCCAAATGGCAAAGTCGGATCGCTCGAGATTCTCGCCCGCGAAGCCCGGCACGACGTGCTGCTGGTGAACGACGGGGACATTCGCGTCGAGCCCGGCTATCTCGCGCGTGTAATCGGGCTGCTGGCGGAGGAACGCGTCGGGCTGGTGACGTGCCTCTATCGCGGCCGCGGGGCGTCCCTTGCCTCGCGCGCGGAAGCCCTGGGCATCGCGACTGAGTTCGCGCCGAGCGTGCTGGTCGCGCGCCTCATTTCGGGTGGCGGATTCGCGCTCGGCTCCACCATGGCGTTTCGCCGCGCCGATCTCGAAGCCATCGGCGGCTTCGCGGCGATCCGCGAGTATCTCGCCGACGACTATCAACTCGGGGCGCGCATCGCCGCGCTCGGAAAGCGCGTCGCGCTCTCTTGCTCCGTCGTCGAGACAAACCTCGGCGCGGGCTCGTGGGGGGATGTGTGGAAACATCAGGTGCGCTGGTCGCGGACGATTCGTGTATCGCGCCCCGCAGGTTACTTCGGCTACGCGGTCACGCAGTTGACCTTCTGGTGCGTTGTCGCCGCGCTTTTGGGCCAGTGGCGAATCGCCGCGGTGGGTTTAACTGTACGCCTGATTGCCGCGGCGACAGCCCTGTCCGCGCTCGGGAGCCTGACTCCAGGACATGTCGTCTTGTCACCATGCCGGGATCTCTTCGGCTTTGCGGTCTGGGCGGCGGGTATGGCTGGGCGCGAAGTCGAATGGCGCGGTATCCGATTTGAGTTGTCGCCCGACGGACGCATCCGGCCGCTGTGACGTTAAGGGTGCTCCGACCGGGGAAAGCCGGGCCCCGGCAAAACGACCAGTTCAGAGCTGGATCGCCGCGGGGTGCCCGCAGTTCCAAAATCGCCGCTGATGGCGAGTGTTGACCGATGCTTCAGCCGTTAAAATAGCGCCGATGGGAAGCCAAATCGTCAAGATCCGGGCCGCGGAACCGTCCGATTCAGATACTCTTGCGGAAATCTACAACTATTATGTTCTGGGAACCGTTGTGACGTTCGAGGAGAATCCTGTCAGTAGCGCCGAAATGGAGAAACGCGTCGCCGCTGTTCGTTCCTCATCGTTACCCTGGCTGGTCGCGGAAAAGGACGGACGGGCAGTCGGATACGCCTATGCAAGCCCGTGGAAGACAAGGTCTGCCTATCGTTTTTCCGTCGAAGTCACTGTCTACATCGCCCACGGCAGCGCCGGTTGCGGGATTGGGACAATGCTCTACAGCGAGCTCTTGTCTATCCTTCAGACACTCGACACTCACGCTGTGATCGGCGGCATCGCACTGCCAAACGACGCGAGCGTCGCCCTCCATCAGAAATTGGGATTTGAAAAGGTCGCGCACTTTCGACAAGTGGGGTTCAAGTTCAATCAGTGGATCGATGTCGGGTATTGGGAGCGAGTCCTCAGGGCTCTCCATGATTAGGGAAGAGATTTCGGAAAACACCACATTTGCCGACTCGGAATGTCCGCGACGTGTCTGCCATTCCCGGCGTCGCCGCTGTGATGGTTTCCATGGCTCTGGTAACGTGGGCCGAAAGATCGGCGTCTGCTGAGATCGCTATGTTCATCGGGACCGTGTCGCTTCTGCTCTTTTCCGGAGCCGCTTTCGCGGCGCCTGGGTTTCCCGCCCTGACATATTCAACTTATCTGCGCGACAGTTTCACGCCCGCCGCGATCGCCGTGGATTCAGCCGGCAACATCTACATGGCGGGAACCGCCGTCGTCGATGCGGCGACCGCGCAATCGACCGCGCTGGTTGTGAAGCTGAATCCGCAAGCCAGCCAGTATCTCTACGTGCGCTACCTCGGTGGCACTGTGAACGATTCCGCAAACGCTATCGCGGTTGATGACGCAAGTAACGTCTATGTCGCCGGCTCAACCCGATCGCCCGATTTTCCAATTACGCGCGGCGGCAATCTGGGAACGCCACCCACTGGAGTGCCGAGTCTGGGCGTCCCCGACCAGCGATCCTTTGTGGTGAAGTTGGACGCCAACGGGGCCGTCGTGTTTTCCGATCTAATTGGTGGTTCGGCGGTAAGCAGTGCCCAGGCCATAGCAGTGAACGGGAGCGGCCAAATTCTGATCACCGGCTCGATCAGTGCCGCGAGCGCGTTGCCCTTTCCGGTCACCGCTGGCGCTTATAACATCGCCAACAGCGCTGGGCATCCATACCTGCTGGAGCTTGACTCCACCGGCACGAAAAACATTTTCGCCGCCACGGGAATCGGCGGCAGTGCCATCGCACTAGACCCCTCGGGAAATATCTACGTCGCCGTACGACATATTTGCTTGACTATCCCACCACGCCCGAAACCTTTCAGCCCGCGTTTCCGGTCTTCAGCGTCTGTTCAAGCCCTTCCTGTGGTCTTGGCCCGCCGAACCAGGGGCCCAATCAATACGTGAGTAAGATCGACACCAGCGGATCGAAGCTGATCTATTCCACCGCGCTCTCAGGACCAGCCGGCGCCACCAACGGGGGCCTTGCGGTCGATGCGCAGGGCAACGCTTACGTCACCGGGGTTTCGGCCGCGGGCTACCCCTGGTCGGGAACTCCTCCCGCGATCCAGGACCTGCATATTCCTTTCCTGACTTCGCAATTGCCGTTTCTGTCAAAGCTTGATCCGGCCGGCCGGATGCTGCTCTTTTCGGTGCCGGTGGGCGGCGCGGGCGTGCAGGTGGATGCGGCGGGCGGGGCGGTCTATGCCGGCGGCGCGCTCGGTCTGCCTGTCGAAACACCGATTCCCGCGCTCGCCGGCGTTCCCGCCCAATGCGTGCCCAACGTAAATTCCGCGCTCAGCTTACAAACAACGAAGTCCGCGTGGGTTGCGCAGGTGGATTCAAACTCGGGAAACGTATTGGGCGCGCAATTCATTGGGGGCACCACCCTCTCCCCAACGGCGGCCGCGCTCGCTGGTTCTACCCTTTGGATCGCGGGGGCGACGACACTACCCGACTTTCCCTTCACGCCGAACGCCCTGACAATTCCGAACCTGACGGCAGGGCCGTTGCCGGGCGCATACCTCGGCGCAGTCGATTTTTCGCGGCCCCAGCCACCAGTGGGAACGCCCTCGATCGGCTGCATAGTCGATTCAGCCGATCTGGCGCCGGCCGGGGTCGCAGCCCGATATCAGCTCCTCACAATCTTTGGAGCCGGACTTGGTCCCGCCGCGGGTGTGGCGGCTCCCGACTACGCGACGACCCTGCTCGGCGGAGTGAATATCACGGCGGGTTCCACTCCGGCGGTGCTGCTGTACGCCTCATCGACACAGATCAACTTCGCCGTGCCGAGCGTTTCCGCGAGCCAGCCATCTGCCACGCTGCAACTGAATGTAAACGGAGTCAACGCGCCCGCGCGCGAACTGCCGCTGACCTTCGAGAATCCCAGCTTGTTTCTCGATTTGCCGGACACTTATCCAGTCAGTGGAAGTTCACCCGGATTCATTGCGCTCGCTCTCAACTCCGATGGATCTGTGAACTCCTCGGCGAATCCGGCTCAACTCGGGTCGGCGGTATCGGTGTATCTGAACGGTCTTGCGCGGAATCCGCAGATCACCAGCGCTCCGCCGCAGCTCTATACGAATAATGGATGGTCGGTTTTGGGTGCGGCGCAGATCAATCCATTCGTTCTGGGTGTGAATCTGCAGGCGCCATCGCCGCTGGTGAATAACTTTGCTTGTTTGTCCCAATCGTCCGTGTGTGCCGTGGAATTTACTCTCTACGACGTAAGCAGCGGGACCACCGCGGGTCTCGAGACCAGCGTGAGCGGTGAAGCGCTCCGGGGCTTTGTGTACGTAAACCGCCCATAACCGCGGGATGACAGCGGTATCATGCGGCGTTAATGACTTTCGTCCGATGGCGCGCAGACGCTCTGTGCGAACCTCAACGTGTCATCGTCGGGACGACAAACTGCACCACGTGCGTTACGCAATGACTGGCGCCCACAGAACTCCTGTCGATCAACAACAACGGCTTGATTCCCGGGACGTGGGGTGATAGTCACACATCTCCGGGCATCGTGGATTACTTCACGCTGGATTCAGCCGGGAACTTCACGACCGTCACGATCCCTCCGCCTTATAACCTGCTCGGCGGCGACTTCCCAGTCTCTATCTATGGCATCAACGACGGTGGCGCGATATCGGGCGCCAGATCCTCCGGCTTCTTCATCCTGAATCCCGATGGCACCGTCACCCCGGTGCCTGGTGGTTCCCGCATGGGCGGTGTTATAAGCAAGTTCGCCGAGCCGCATAATGGCTGTCCCAACGTGTCGCACCAAACGTCCGACGATCCGAAAACTTCGCCTTGGGCCCCCCGCATCCATAAGCCGGTATCGCCGGTGGGGCTGACTCAAGGAATCGTGACATTCACGATGTTGGACAACCCAAACACCTGCTGTGCCGTCTCAAACAGGCACTGGACGGGTTGAACGCCCGCACCTGTCAGACTGGCCGGTAAAAACATATTCACCTGGTCGAGGCCCGCAACCTGAATCTCGGGTCCCGCATACGTGACGGCCACGTTGACGTTACCCACTGTGCACGATGAAGCCGTCGTTGAAGCCTGGGCGAAGCCCGTTCCGTACAGACTCAGATAACCCGGTGCGTTGGTCGTATAGGCCGCCTGAAAGAAACCGGGCGCCAGTGGAGCGATCGGTACCGTCATCCCCTGCGGCACATAAGGCGTCCCGACCCGCTCGATATCCACCCAGGCGTAGGGATCCGCCGAATTCAACATGTAATTAATCTGGGTTGGAGATACGAATAACAGCGGCGCCAGCGTATCGCCTGTATGGCTTCGATCGCGCACGTGCAGCCGAATCCCGCCGAGCGTCGTGGGCGCGGGATTGGCCGATGCGGTAGCGGTCTCCGGCGCAAGGCCCACTCCATAGGCGGATACAATCGAACCCGGCCCGACGGGCGAGGTGTTCGTAGCGGCGGAAACGCCCGCCGCGCCGAACCCGTTCCCCGGACTGTCGTTCAGCAGCACGTTTACCTCGCCTTCGTCTTTAATCTGTATCTCTCCCCCAAATTCATTCACCACATAGACGGCTATATCGGGCAGTCCATCGCCGTTGAAATCACCCACCGTCGTCGAGCCGTGCAAATAATTGCAGGCGAGGCGCTTGTTACGCCAGGATCCGCGAGAAATGCAGACTAACCTGTGTGATGTGGCAGAAAACTCCAGTACCATACCCGACGCGGGAAACCGCCCCTGCCGCTATAATCGGAACATTACACCCACAGAAAAAGCGCCCAGGGATTACCTGCTTTTCGTATCAATCGGGGTGATCCTCGCCATGATCGGCTGGCTTTTCGCCTGGTCGAACCATTTCGCGAGCACTTTCCACTTCGACGATATCCCGGCCATCACGGCGAACGATTCCGTCAATCACGTCTCCAACACTCTCCGCTTCTTCAGCACGCCCCGCATTTCCTCCCTGGAAAAGGACTCCGCCGTCTACCATCCGCTTCTCTCCGCCTGGTTTGCTCTGGACAACCGTCTGTGGGGTCCGAACCCGTTTGCGTTTCAGGCGGAAAACTTCGCCTGGTTCACCGCGCAGCTGTTCGTCATGTTCGCGCTTTTCAGGCTCCTGCCCGGAGTCAACAACGTCGGGGCCGCCTTTGCCACGATGCTTTTCGGCCTGCATCCGGTGACGGCGGATACCGTGAACTACGCACTGCAGCGGGGCACCCTGATGGGAGCCTTCGGTGTCACTGCCGGCATGTACCTCTGGGTGCTCTGGCCCTGGCGCCTCCCGCAAACTCTGCCCTTCAAATTGAAGCGCGTGCCCGAACGCGGCTGGGACGAATTCCTGAGAAAGAATTACAAGCGCCTCGAAAAGATCTACCTGCGGATCATCCACTTTCCGCTTGATTTGCACCTCTGGCCCGTCGTCCCCGCTTTGTTGTGCGACGCCGCGACGGCCGTCTTCGCGCCGATTCTGGTGGTGTACATCTTCCTGTTCGAGAAGCACCGCAAGCTCAGGAACGCCATCCCGGCCGCCGTAATCTGCATCGGCTACTGGATTTTTCAGCGCATCTTCACATGGGATCTCGGCGAATTCTCGCGCACGCCGGCGGTCAACTACATCGCCTCTCAGCCGTGGGTGGCGCTGCGTTATCTCTACACCTTCTTTGTCCCGGCGCACCTCAGCGTCGACTCTGATTTCCAGGGATTCGCGCAGGTATGGGCGCCGCTCGCAATCGCCGGACTGGTGGGCGTGGCCGCGCTCGCGGGTGTTGCCGTGTTTCTCGGCCGCAAGGCGGAATGGAAGACCGTCGCGTTCGGAATCTGGTGGTTCCTGGTCGCGCTCGTGCCCGACGCCGTCACCCCGCACCATGCGGTCGAAGCGGATTGGCGCATGTTCCTCCCCTTCGTGGGCTTGTCGATCGCGGTGGCGAGTGTGGCATCGAAAGCTGTCGATGCGTTGAAGCGTCAGGCGCAGGCCGCCACCGAGGCGCACGGACCACATATCTATGTTGCGATCACCAGCGGATTGCTTGCGCTGGGATTGCTCGCTGTTCTCGGATGGGCAACTCATCAGCGCAACGAAGCATGGCGATCGGAGTCCGACTTGTGGAAGGATACCGTGGCCAACAGCCCGCGGAATGGACGCGCGTTCATGCGGTACGGGGAATTCGGGCTCTCCGATCGCGATCCGGCTCCCGCATTCGCCACGATCCGGAGCGCCGCGTCGATTACGCGCGGTGACCCGATGATCGAAATCCATCTCGCGCGGGCCGACGAAAGATTCAGTCAATCGAAAGAAGCGGAGGCCCAGTTCCGTCAGGCAACCGAGGACGGCCCTTCGTATTCGCCCGCATTTTCGTCCTACGCTCAGTGGCTGCAGGCCCACAGCCGCGAGCGCGAGGCCGGGGAAATGGCCGAGAGGGCGCTCGCGCTCGACGCTTACGATGTCGCCGCGCGGCGTATCCTGTTGGACCTTGCGGCGGACGCGCACTCGTGGAAAAAGCTCGATGACCTCGCGAAGGAAACTCTCAAGGTGTTCCCTGACGATCCGGACGGCCAGCGTTCCGCGCTTGTCGCGCAAACCGGTCTCGATCAGATCGGAAAGGCGGAGACGGACGCGAAAGACAAGCCGACCGTAGACCACTATCTGGAACTTTCCGTCCTTTATTACCAGACGCAGCGCTATGCGGAATGCATCGACGCCGCTCGCGAGGCTCTCAAGATCAATCCGAATCAGGCCGAGGCCTGGGCCAACATCGCGGCCGCGTATCACACCCTCGGAAACCTCGATGAGACGATCGCGGCGTTACGCGAAGAAGTGCGGCTCAACCCGGACCTGCGGTCAGCGAAAAGTAATCTCGAAATCGAATTGGACGCAAAGGCGCACCAATCGGCCCGGTAGTCAGCGCGACAAGCGCGCAGTTTGCTCCGCTCCCCACCACCGGGCGGACCACGCGATCACAGCCGCCGCCATCCATCCCGCCGCGTATTCTTTCTTCGCGCCCCACTGAATCACCGCGGAGTGCATCAATCCGAGCCAGGAAAATACCGCCGCCACGACACACCACGCAGCCGCGCGCTCAAACCGCCGGTCGATGACCTCCGCGACCATCGACGCGACGACCAGAACGAGGAACAAAAAACCATTGCCAAGACCCTCCACGGATGACCAGTAGATCGAACGGTCGAGCGCCGCCTGGACGTCCGGACGGGCGGAGGAAAGGTGCAGCGCGGGCAGCGCGGAATTGATCGCCGTCGCGACTACCGCGCCGGCGGGCAGTACGAGACCCAGCAGCACGGCGCTCCAGTATTTCGGCTCGACGCGGCGCATCGTCGCCATTCCCACGCCGATCGAGACGTAAGCAATGATCGCCGCCAGTATCGGCCATGGAAAAAGCTGCGCGATGAACATCGTCAATCCGCTGGCGACGACCGCGAGAAAAACGATCGGCGTCCAGAACGCGAATCCGATGCGCGCGCCGATGGCCTTGTAGGGCGGATGCATGGCGTAAATGACGGGCGCGATCACGCTTCCCGCGAGACCGCAGATCAGCGTTCCCAGTCCGTCCCACGCGAGAATGCCGCGAGGATCGTAATCGTCCCCGGCGGCCGCCGCGCCCGCCACCGCCGCGATATCCTGCAGGATTTGATAAATCGCGATCGGCGCAATAACCGAGAGATACGGTAAAGCCAGCGCCAGCCCGGAAAGAGGCTGCGGCCCGAACGACCACGGGAGTTGGAGAGCGAACCCGGTCCACTCCGGACGCACGTACCCGATGCCGAGCGCGACCAATAGTGGCACGATCCAGGCGACGAGGAACGGCGGAATACGGTAGCGCGTGATCGGCACGCCGCCCAGAACCGTGACGATCACGATCGCAAGCGCCACCAGCCCAACCACCGGCTGATCGAATACGCGCTGCAGGAGCACGAGCGCCAGATAGCTGTACATCGCCGCCCCGAACACGGTCATGGACGCGGGCGCGGGGATCCACCGGCGAATGGCCCGCGCGAAGGGCGCCGCCGCAAGCTTGATCAGGCCGGTCCAGACGACGGCCGCGGCGCCGGTTTGCCACGCTCGCGCCCCATCGTGACTGTCGAGATAAACCGGCAGCATGATCGAGAGCGTGAACGCGATGATCGCCGGAACGTTGTTGCCGTAAACATGCGCCGTGACGTTCGCGCGGTCCTCGCGGCGCGCGAGGCCGACCGCCATGGAGACGATTCCGAAGGAGCCGATCAGGAAACCAAGCGCATAGCCGGGCAGCAGATGCGCCACGCTGAATACCACGGGCACCCCGATCGGCAGCAGCAGAAAAACCGGAATCACCATTTGGGCCAGATTGAAGCCGACCTGGATGATGGTGGTATCGATATCGCCGCGCGTGAGCGTCCACCAGGCTTTATTCACTGCAAACCGTCAGATCTTGAATGCCTCGAGCGATTCCGGCGCGAAGAGTTCTTTCGGCGTCAGCAGGCGCTTCGATAGTCCCTGTTCGTGGTGGTAGCGAAGGAATGTGCTCAGCGCGTGGATATTGCCCTCGTACCCATATGGCCAGAAATCGCGGCCCATCAGTTTTTCCGTCTCCTCGACGTGGCTCGTCAGCCATGGAAGCATGTGCATCAGGGCGCCGGTTTCGTGGAGTTCCGCGTAGACCTCCCGCTGCGCCGCGGCGAACGCTTTCGACAGCGATTGGGCAATCCATCGATTTTGTTCGTAAACATCGCGGCGGATGGCTACGATGTGCATCGGCGGAAAGATCTTCGTCTTTCGGTAGTAATCGCGCTCGACCGCCGGATAATCGGCGAACAGCCGCCGCACTTTACCCGATCCGTTGAAAAACGTAGAGGGCGCGCGGGCCGTGTAGAGCGCGTCGATTTCGCCGGTTTCGATCATGCTTGCGAGAGTCCTGTCGGCCGGAATGCTTTCGAGGCGGATCTCAGGGGGCAGCGACAGCGGAATTTTCTCGGTGCGGCCAGCCTGCTCCTCGCCGCCGCTCAGGTAGGTGACGCCGGTCACCGGCACGTTGTATTCGTCGCTCAGGATGCCGCGAATCCACACAGGCGCCGTCATCTGGTATTCCGGATTACCGACGCGCTTGCCGATAAGATCGCCGGGCTGCCGGATGCCGCTTTCGGCGTTTACATAGATGCAGGAGTGCCGGAAGAAGCGCGAAAGAAAAACCGGGATGGCGATAAACGGCGGGTCGTCCCGAAACAGAGAGAGCGTGTACGAAGACAGCGACAATTCCGCGACCTCGAATTCGCGATGCCGAAGCATACGGAAGAACGTCTCTTCCACCGGAAGATTGAGGTAATTCAGATCGACGCCGTCGATCGGAATGCGATTTTCGAGGAGCGCGCGCGTGCGGTCGTAGTTCCAGCAGGCCATCGTCAACCGTAAGCGGGACATAGTTCTTCTGCATTCTACGCCGGAACCTTGTGGCTATGCCGGAACTGTGGGTACGGGTTTTAGCCTGTACGAGTCGAGCGAAGCTCGACACTCGGCTTTGGCCTATTAAATTTCATCCATTGGCGTAGCAGACAGCGGATGCGATGGGAAAAGTGCATTTCTGCGGCTTCGAGTCGTGGGGCAGGTCGGAGGCGAAGCCGGAGAAACTCTCGATGCCGAGGCCGCGACCCC